>NZ_JABJWD010000051.1:0-7039 GCF_013155425.1 Gluconacetobacter entanii
AACCAGATATGAAAAAACAGCAACGTCGTTCCTCGCGGTCATCCACATCGCTGCCGCAGCAGACTGGATCAAGCCCTAACAGGCCCTAGTGCTGGCTGACATCGACCCATTCTGCGCCAACAAGTTCCACCAGTTGCTCCGGCGTCAGACATACGGAACTGTTCCGATCACCTGCCGCGGGCCAGACTTCGTCAAACGCACGCAAGGAGATGTCGCAAAACACCCTGATCGGCCGCGGCAACCCAAAGGGGCACACGCCACCTACGGGGTGGCTTGTCAGTTGCAGCACCTCGTCCGCGGGCAGCATGCGAGGCCGGTTGCCGAACGTATCCTTCGTCTTGCGGTTATCCAGCCGTCCCGTCCCGGCCATGACAACCAGGATCCGCTCATCCCCGACTTTCAGCGCCAGCGTCTTGGCAATCTGCCCTTCCTCCACACCCAGAGCCTGAGCGGCTTCCGCCACTGTCGCCGTACTGTCTGTCAGCACCACCGGTTCGATATCAGGTGCGTTTGCCTCGAAAAATGCCTGCACGGACTCCCGGCTCATCTCTTCCCCTCCACAATGCTGGAAAACTGCTGGTGGTCCGGATGATGACACATCCTGCATTTCAAGGGCACAATCACAGACCGGTTCACAACGGCGCCACCTGAAAACTGCCGACATCAATCATGAAACTACCGTCTGCCTCGATCTCGAAATAGCGTTTTACCGCTTCCGGGGCAGTCTGCTGGAGGGAACGAATGGCCACAGCCTGCTCAATCGGGGTTTTCGTACGTGCCACCCAGCTTGCGAAGTCCATATGCAGACGATGGGTCTGAAAAGCCTTCAGAACGAAGCCCGCCTGCCCCAGACAGGCCGTCCATTCAGCAGATGAATAATCCCGTACATGCGAGATATCACGCAGCAGTTCCATCGACTGCAGCCAGCTATCCAGCAGGGCGGAAGATGGAGCCGTCACATCAATGAACAGAGCCATACCTGCAGAAGTCAGGACACGTCGTGCCTCCCGCAGACCTGCCAGAGCATCCGACCAGTGGTGGGTGGTAAAGCGACAGAACACAGCGTCAAAAGTTCCAGCGTCAAATGGCAACTCCTCTGCCGGGGCCTGTACCGTCGCAACATTATTCAAATCCTGCCGTGCCGCCTCGTGCGCCACAGCGTCCAGCATCGAAGCGGTGATGTCGCAGGGAACCACCTCTTCGACATGCGGCGCCAGACGGTAGGTCACGTGCCCTCCTCCACAGCCCAGATCCAGAACGCGCCGCAGGCCTTTGCCCGCAACAAGACGTTCGATCCTGTCCAGATCACTGCCCTGACTGTGTACTGCGCTGGCAACATAGTCCTGTGCCCGGTCGCCATACTGCCTTGCTGTGTATGAATCCGTCATCTTTTCTCATCTGCCTCTTATGTAATCTGTGACGTCAGATTGCCGGACACAAAAAGAAGGGATAAGGTCTCATTTTATACTGGTATAAAAACCACCATCATGAACCTTCCTTCTGAACAGCACCGCTCCCTTGGAGCCTTTCTGCGTGCGCGACGTGACGCCCTGTCTCCACAGGACGTTGGATTGCATGTCCTGCCCGGACGGCGTCGGGCACGGGGGTTGCGGCGGGAAGAAGCCGCCCAGCTCTGTGGTATCAGCACGACGTGGTATACGTGGCTGGAACAGGGTCGGAATGTCTCCTGTTCGGCGACGACACTTGCGCGTATTGCCACGGCTCTGCATCTGTCCCCTGCGGAAAGGCTCTATCTATTCGAACTGGCCCAGTTGAAGGATCCCGATGCATCACGGCCAGTCACCGCATCCAGTCTTCCCGAACCCGTCCGGACTTTCCCGGCGCAGGTGACCATGCCCTGTTATGTGCTGGATCCCCTGTGGAATGCCTGCGTCGCCAACAAAGCGGCCCGGCGTCTCTTCGTTGGATGGCTGGACAGTGAAGAGCGCAACCTGCTGCGCTACGTCTTTCTCGACCCTGCAGCCCGAACCTTTCTGGATGACTGGGAAGGCAGTGCCCGACGGGTTCTTGCCGAATTCCGGGCTGCCAGCATCCGTGGTGACACGCATCTGGTGGAAACACTCGTGCAGGAGCTTCGATCCCGAAGTCCGGATTTTGAACGGCTGTGGCATAATCAGAGTGTATTGCTAAGAGAAGGCGGCCCTCGCCGGTTTCGACATCCGGCCGATGGCCCATTGGACTTTGACCAGACCACCCTTACCTTCACGACATGGCCGCACTACCAGCTGGTAACACTGAAGCCCCGATGAACACTTTCGAAATCCTGCTCCCACATTATGATTTTTCTGAACGTCACGCGATTGTCATTCGCGGTCAGGCATCTGATATTCTCGATGCCGTTGCGGCTTTCCGCGTACAGAATGATCCCCTTGTGCGTCAGATTATCCGTCTGCGTGAACTTCCTGGCCGACTGATGAAGCGCCTGTCCGCCCCGCCACTGGATCTTGAAGACTTTACGCTTCTGGCGCGCACCGGACACGCACTTGCGTATGGTCTGGTCGGAGCATTCTGGCATGCCGATTATGGACTTCGCTCCATTCCTTCTCCTGACGCTTTCATGGCTGTACGGGAGGGAGATCTCTGCAAACTGGTTCTTGGCTTTACTGTCGCGCCCATTAGCGAAAGCAGGTGTCGCCTCATAACCGGAACACGTGTCCTCTGCCTCAGTGACAAGGCCAGACAACGCTTTACGCCGTACTGGTTTCTGATCCGCCCCGTCAGCGGGTTACTACGCCGCCGCATGCTGTGGAATATTCGTAGGGTTGTTGAGCAGCAGTCATGAAGTCGTATCCGGACTGGATACGATCAGACCGTCACTCGCAGCGACCTGATCCATGAAGGCACACACTTGTGGCGGAAGTTCACCCGTTTCCAGGTCAGGCGAGAACACCGGAAGCGCGCTCACCTGATCAAATACTGAGATAGAAAATGTCGCTGGTGCCATGAACGACAGAGCGCGCAGCATCGCAGTATTTGTCGAGTTGTGTCGTGTGCTTCCTGAAAGAGTCAATATTTTCACGATAATGCTTTAATTACCATATTCATATAAACCCCTGGAGCTATGGCTGTCGATAGCACCTCATTCCGAGGTATGGACTATCTCAGCTGTCGGCATGACTTTTGCATAGGCGAATGCCAACGCCGCCATATATGCAGAATGCACCTGATTTGCCGGAACGTTTGTTCCATTGAACTCCAGATCACGCGTGGCGACCGCGTCATGCACCACGGTCACGTCATATCCGAAGTCAACCGCAGCACGGACGGTCGCATCGATGCAGACATGGCTCATTGCGCCCAGAATGGTCAGTTTCCGAATTTCCCGCTCATCCAGAAGTGTTTTAAGGTTCGTGTCCCGAAATGCGTTCGGATGGTGCTTGAGAACCACCGGTTCCCCTTCCTTTGGCAGGACAAGCTCGTTGATCTGTGCGCCATATGAACCCGGTGCAAAAAACGGCGCGTTATCGGCCGGGAATTCATGACGGATATGGACAACCGCCATATCTTTTTCCCGAAAGTGGCTCAGGACGAGACGTCCGTTACCAGCAGCATCTTCAATGCCCACCAGCGGCCAACGCCCACCCGGGAAATAATCGTTCTGCAGGTCCACAATAATCAGAGCTTCATCTGTCATGTCTATCGCCTTTTCTGCATGAGATGATAATGGAAACTCACGCCTGTTCCACCTCGACCGGCACCGGAACAGGCCGCCGACGCACGAAGGCCAATACATTGCCTGCCATGACAAGCAGGAGTCCGATCAGCATGACAGCTGTCCACTGCGTACCTTCGAAAACGCATGACACCGCAAGAGCCAGAACAGGAGAAAGGATCGTCGTATAGCCAGCCCTGTCCGCCCCGATCCGGTGCACCAAAGACAGATAGGTCAAAAACCCGATGACCGAGCCAAATACCGACAGATAGGCCAAGCCGCCAAGCCAGGCTGCGGTAAGCGGAGCAGCGAAGCTGTATCCGTGCGCGAGCGCTACGGCTCCCACGATGACTGTTCCAACTCCCATCGCGTAGAACACGGCATTGGGCAGATCCAGATCGAAGCGACCGATCCTGCGGGTAACCATATTGCCCAGTGAAAAGAACAGAGTGCCCGCCAGTGCCAACCCGACCCCGGGGAGACTTCCTGCGTGCAGCCCTCCTCCATGATCTCCGCCCAGCAGCAGCGCGACGCCCATTACGCCCAGCAGGCCGCCGCCGATAATCCGTGCGTCAGGCCGCTGGCGGAAGAACAGCCAGAGGTTCAGGGCGTTCAGAACGCTGGCCAGACTGAAGATCACCGAGACCATGCCGCTGGGCAGATAGGCGGCCGATCGATAGAGCACGAGATAATTGCCAGAGAACAGACAGATCCCCATGGCGATCAGCCATGGTACACAATCAGCTGCCGGCCTTCTCAACCGTCCAGACAGGCATAACCAGCCGCCGAGCAGAACGAGGGAAAGCGCGAAACGCCAGAAGATCGCGACCTCGACCGGCGCTGCCCCAAGCTGAAGATGCATGGCGAACCACGTCAGTCCCCAGACCACGACGACGGCGATAAACAGAAGAACATTGGTCATGATGGCAGTTCGGCCTTTTCTCCACACCTGCGCACAGGACCAGCCAGGTGCAGGGCACGCCTGACTGCACGCTTGAGGGGTCTATTGTCCCCTTCCGTCGCAATCCAGAGCGTTGCGCCTTCCAACTGAGCCAACGTATCGGCAGCAGTTGCTGCGGGAGGCGCAATCTTTCCCGAACGCAGGATCCGGGTCATGGCCTCCTGCACAGACTTGAAAAATACCCTGACGGCTTTCTGCGCCTCAGGTGTCGCAGATGTCACGCCATAAGCCAGATGCAGGCCGACGCAGCGACCATGGTTTTCCAGCGTCTGCGCGATGCGCCCGATCAGCGTCCTCCATGCGTTACGCCAGTTCCGGTCTGGATCAGGCAGACCTTCCAGCATTTCTTCAAGCGTCAGCGCCAGAACCTCGGACACCAGAGCCTCTTTCGACGGAAACCGCGTATAGAGGCTCTGTGGACGCAGCCCCACACGTCCGGCCAGATCACGCATCGACGCACCTTCATAACCATATTCACGAAACAGCTCGCGCGCTTCGATCACGATATCGCGCAGGGGGACCGGCTCTCGCATTTGTTCTTTGACTCACGAACACTCGTTCGTCAGCGTAGGTCCAGCGCCCTCAAAGAGGCAATTCACAAATCAGTTGTGCTGAATAATAACAATGACGATACCCAGCTCTCACGCACAGGATCCCGACTGCCAGCGACCTGCTCGCCTCAACAGGCGAAACGGATCATGAACCGTTCAGACGTCCAGGCAATGAGAAATGACGTAGCTGTAGACACTGCGGTCCCATTTCGACAAATGGCCGCCCTCTTCGCTTTGGGAAGCTGTGCGCTCCTGAACGTCTATGCCACGCAGCCGATCCTGCCTGACATCGCCCGCCGGTTTGGTGTCAGCATAGGTACCAGCACCTGGACAATCAGCACCTCCACGCTGGGTGTGGCAGTTGCTGCCCCGCTGGCAGGCGCCATTTCGGATCGTTTCGGCCGCAAGCGTGTCATGGTGACGGCTCTCGTCGGACTGATCCTTTCAACCGCCTCCTGCGCTCTGGCATGGAATTTTGCCGCTCTGCTTTCCCTGCGGTTTGCGCAAGGGTTGCTTGTGCCCTTCATCTTCACCGCTGCTCTGGCATACATCGCCGAGGAGTGGTCCGGGCGCACGGCAACCACCATGAACGGCGTGTATGTAGCGGGCACGGCATTTGGTGGGTTTTGCGGGCGGTTTCTTGCCGGTACTGCTGCCTCCTTTACCGGCTGGCTCTCCACCTTTGTGGTTTTTGCGGTTCTTCTGGTGCCAGTGCTTGCGCTCACAGTATGCTGTCTGCCCACGGAGCGTCAGTTCAAAGCCAGTGCGTCTCTTGGAAACAGTTTACGGAATGTCGCAAAGGGAGTGCGGGACTGGCGGCTGCTCGCCACATGCTTTGTCGGGGCCAGCCTGCTGTTTCAGCAGGTCACATCCTTTACCTATCTGAGTCTGCGTCTGGCAGCCCCACCATTTGGCCTGAGCTCAATCGAAGTCGGTGCCCTGTTTGTAGTCTTCCTTTTGCCTGTTACTGTCACACCCTTCTTTGGGCGCCTTATCGGCACGATCGGGCGAACGCAGGCTTTTCTACTTTCACAGATCGCCGGGATTGCCGGAATTGCCCTGACACTTTCCGCCTATCTGCCTGCTATCATAGTCGGGCTGGCTCTCTCCTGCATGGCCGTCTTCGCCGGACAATCCTGTGCCACCGGCTATACCGCCCGACATGCCAGAAATGGTCGGTCTGCGGCAACAGGCCTCTATCTCACATGCTATTATCTGGGCGGCAGTATCGGAGCGGTTGCTCCTGCCCCTCTCTATGCCCGTCACGGCTGGCTCGGCTGTGCAGTCCTGATCTGTCTGGTGGCTCTGGCCAGCACAGCGCTTGCATGCGTGGCATGGAAAGAAAACGGGACCAACGCATAGGCGTATAACCTGATTGATGACTCAGAGCAGGATCAGCTCAATTTCCCAAAACGCTTCCTGTATTCAGCGGGTATGACGCCAAGATGGCTTTGAAACACCCGCCTCAGAATTTTCACAGACCCAAAACCTGCCTCGGCCGCCACCACTTTTGGCGGTTTACGTCCATCTTCAAGCAGACTGCGCGCAACCGTCAGGCGTGTCTGCTCAACCCATCGGGCGGGTGATACTCCGGTGTCCTGAGCAAAAAGTCGCGTCAGTTGCCGACGCTCCCGCGCCACCATTTCTGCCATCGCTTTCACACTGTGTTCAGCATCCGGCTGCTGCATGATCCGGCACTGTAAAAACTGGAGAGCAGACCGCCCGGCCGGCGACAGTTCTTTCTGCCGACTGTATTGTAGTCGAAATCTGTCATCCGGGTGTCGGCCGCTCTAAGTGCGCTAGACCACCTTCGGCTCAGTCAGAAGACATCCCAGCTTACATTCACACACATGT
>NZ_JABJWD010000052.1:0-62694 GCF_013155425.1 Gluconacetobacter entanii
GTCTGTCAGTACGAAGCGATCCATACAGGCTTTGAATCATATGCAGATGCTTGAAAAAAGCATAATTCCCAACAGGCCCCAGAAAGCTTCAAAAAAGAATGCCGCCTTTTAAAAAGGCGGCACCCGGAACTTTCATCACGACTCCATCCCGAAACAGCCGGTCAGGACAGCGCCTCCAGCAGGTGCAGTCCTTCCGCATTGCCAAGGACGGCGGCCTTTTCGCGCGGGCTCAGGGCCTGGCGCGCCGCCTGCAGGTCCGGCACCTCCCGCAGCTTGACCAGGCCCACCAGCAGGTTGGCGTCGATCGGATCCCCCCTGTGCCGGGGCGGCGGCAGCATGGCGCAATGCAGCGCCAGCAGCGCCGGATGCGCACGCAACACCGCCAGCGCATCGCCAATCGGCCGTCCCGCCATGTCGCGCAGGTTGCGCATCGCACGCGCCAGCACGTCGGGCGGGGATGTCTCCTCCGGGATCAGCAGCAGGCCCGCGCGCCGCAGGTCCTGCCCGGCGGCCCTGCTTCCGGTCAGGATCGCCAGCGGAATGGCCAGCACCAGCCCCAGCAGGACCGGCAGCATCCACAGGAACAGCGAAAGAGAGACGACCCACGCCGCAACACCCAGCGCAACCCCGAACACGGTATAGCCCAGATACAGCCGCGCGTTCTGCAGGGCGGACACCCCGCCATCGTCGCGGCGCTGCGCGTTCCATCCCGAATCACGCCCCATCAGGATGGACAGCACACCCATCGTCTGGATCAGCATCGCCACCGGCGCGACCAGACCGCCAAGCACCGTTTCCACAAGGATGGACACAGCCGCACGGACCGCCCCCCCGCACCCGCGCCGCAACGGCCCGTCGCACAGCAGCGCGACATAGGCCAGCATCTTTGGCGCCAGCAGGATCCCCATCGTGGCCAGGAACATGAAGCGCGCCTGCACCGGATCGACATGCGGCCAGTGGGGATAGAGCAGCTTGGTGTCGCCAAAATATTCCGGCCGTGAAAACCGGCTCTGCAACGACACGAGGATACCGGCGAGCAGGAACACCAGCCACAGCGGGGAGGTCACATATGACCCGATCCCCATCAGCATGTGCAGGCGGCTGATCCAGTGCAGGCCCCTGGCCGAGACCACCTTGGCATGCTGCAGGTTGCCCTGGCACCAGCGCCGGTCGCGGATCGCGATATCCGTCAGCGACGGCGGGCTTTCCTCGTACGATCCCATCAGGGCGGGCACCATATGGATGGCCCACCCGCCACGGCGCATCAGCGCGGCCTCCACGAAATCATGGCTCATGATCGCGCCGCCAAAGGGCTTGCGCCCCGGCAGGTGCGGCAGGGCGGCCTGTTCGGCAAAGGCGCGGGTGCGGATGACCGCGTTATGGCCCCAGTAATTGCCCTCCGACCCGTGCCACCAGGCGATGCCGTGCGCGATCAGCGGGCCATATACCCGCCCGGCGAACTGCTGCATGCGGGCAAACAGGGTCGTGCCATTGACGATCACCGGCAGGGACTGGATCAGGCCGACACCGGGATTGGCCTCCATCGCGGCGGTCAGGCGCACGATGGTGTCGCCCGACATGACGCTGTCGGCATCAAGGGTGATCATCTGCCGGTACGCCGCGCCAAAGCGGCGGACCCATTCGGCGATATTGCCGGCCTTGCGGTCGATATTCTGCGCGCGCCGCCGGTAATAGACACGTATCACCCCCTCCGTCGCGCGGCGCAACGCCATATAGGCTTCTTCCTCCGCCACCCAGACATCGGGATCGGTCGTGTCCGACAGGACGAACAGGTCGAACGCACCGGCCTGCCCCGTGGCGGCAAGGCTGTCGCAGATCGCGCGCAGTCCCGCCATCACACGGCCCGGGTCCTCGTTATAGGTGGGCATCAGAAGTGCCGTGCGCGCCACAAGCCGGGGCAGCGGCCCGTCCGGCCGGATGCCAAGGCCAAGCCCCCCGCCCCGCGACATCAGCGAGCAGAACCCCGCCAGCGCCGACGTGAACGCCAGCGCGATCCACAGGAACAGCACCACGAACAGCCCCAGCATGACCACACCGGCAATGGAGACGCTGATGGCATTGAACACGAGGTTCATTTCATACGTGGCCCATCCCGTCAGCACCAGCGCACTGCCAAGGACAAGGACACGGCGCAGCACGATGCCCGACCATTGCGTCACCGGCGTGCCCGCGCGGCCCCCCGGCGGCAGGTGCGACAGGGAATGGACCGGCATCTCCAGCGGCGCGGGCGGCGGCAGCGTCCCCCCCGCGGCAGGGGACGCGCCGGGCGTCACGGCGTCCATCGGTAAACCCATTCCTCCGACACGGTCGCCTGGTCATTCGCCAGCGAGCAGTCGAGTTCGGCGATCTTCGCATCCTTGGGATCGAATTCGAACGTGGCGCGCCAGCCATGGATGTCGGGGTTCGGTTCGACCACGACATTGCGGATCTCGCCCGCAGAAGTACGGGTCTGGAGATGGAATTTCGCGTCCCTGGGAAGGTTCGCGAACGGCTCTCCCGTGAAATCTATGTCAAAGAAGCGGGTATGCGACCCATCCGTGGACGCCCCCACCCGCGTTGCGGCGATGCGGGCAAGATGCGTGGGCCATGGCGTGTCCCATCCCCAGTACATGCGATAGGTGAAGGCATATTCATGCCCCGCCGCCAGCGCATCGCGCGGCCGCCAGAAGGACACGATATTGTCGTTGACCTCGTTCGGGGTCGGGATTTCCACCAGGTCCACGCTGCCCGCGCCCCAGTCGCCGATCGGCTCGATCCAAAGGGAGGGCCGCTTTTCGTAATTGAGCGCCAGATCCTCGAAATCCTCAAAGGCGCGCTTGCGCTGCATCAGGCCGAACCCGTGCGGGCGCACATCGGCAAAGGCGGAGAACTGCAGGTCCTGCGGGTTGCGCAGTGGACGCCACAACTGCTGCCCGCCGCCGGTCCACATCGACAGCGCCTCGCTGTCATGGGCGGCGGGGCGCCAGTCATCGACATGGTTGCGGTCGTTGGCGTCGAAATAGAACATCCCCGTCAGCGGCGCGATCCCCGACTGCGGGATTTCCTTGCGCGGGTAGAGGTAGGTCTGCACGTCAAAGACCGTCGTCTCCCCCGGGCGGATGGTGAAGCGGAACGCCCCCGTCAGCGACGGACTGTCGAGCAGCGCATGCAGCACCACACTGTCCACGCCGGAGCGCGGCTTTTCCAGCCAGTAGGCACGGAACAGGGCGAACTCCTCCCCCTTGGGATCGCCCGTGCCATCGGCGAACCCACGCGCCGACAGGCCATAGGTCTGCCCCTTGGCCACCGCACGGAAATAGGATGCGCCAAGGAAGACGCAGAATTCCTCCATCACGCCGGGCGTATTGATGGGCGCGCGGATCCGCAGGCCCGAAAAGCCGATATTGTCATCCACCCGCAATGCCGGGTTGCCATAGGTGAACAGGTCCGCCGAATACGGCACGGGGGCGGCCTTGCCGTCGATCACCTCGTACATCTCGATCCGGGGGCGGTAGAGGTAGCCACGGGGGAAGAATTCCACCTCGAACCCCAGGTTTTCCCCGTGCCACAGGGCCTGTTCGGGTCGATAGGCGATGGACGTGAACTGATCGAAATTCATGTCCCGCACGACGGCGGGCAGCGTTTCTTCCGGCGCGCGGTAGGCCTGTTGCGACAGGCGATGCGCAAGCTGTCGGACGGTTGTATCGTCAAAAACGCCCGCATCCGGCGCATCCGCCGCACGCGCGCCACGAAGTGCGTCGATCCCGCCGAAAAGGGAGAGAACCGACAGACCTGCTCCAGCCTTTACAATATCACGTCGCAACACTGAAATCATTCCCCGATCATTATCATTATCGGCCCACCGCGAAGCGGTTGCGGGTGACCTCTTTATCAATCGAATCCGCGCCATTTCCGCGCGATGGCAGTCCAGTTACCTTCTCCTATGTCCGTGGCATGGCATTTTCACGGCACTTCACACATGCCCGACATCTCCGCCAGTGGCCTATCGGCCGCCTGACGCGAAAGCTGTTCTATTTCCCGGTACAGTTTCAGTACCTTGTGCCCGTCCTCCGACAGGCCGGCCCCACCACCGCCACCGGGGCGGGCGGCGACAAGCGGGTGCACGAAAACAGAGTTCATCGATTCCACCAGAAGCCACGCCCGGCGGTAGGACATGCCCATCGCCCGTGCCGCGGCAGAGATGGACCCCGTTTCCTCGATCTGTTCCAGAAGGCGGATCTTCCCATGTCCGAGCAGGGGTTTGCCATTGGCATCAATACGTAATGTAAGACGCAGATCCGTCATTCTGTCAGGTGCTCCTGCACTTGGGATAAGGGTGGACGCCGGCCCATCAATTACCGGAATATGACTATCTCGTCCAATAATGCCCCGAAAATGTTTTATTATATTTCCCGTCTATACGCACAACGGTGAAAATGACAGCACAATGGCGTTCCCTGTACCATTCCGACCTGCCAGATGTACAGGCGCTGGCAGGGCGGATCCATCCGTCCTATCCCGAAGATGCGGCGGTTTTCGCCGAACGCCTCGCCCTGTGCCCGGCCGGGTGCCTTGGCCTGCACGAAGATGGAAAGAGACTGGCGGGATACCTGCTGAGCCACCCGTGGCGCCTGCGTGCGCCGCCGCGCCTGAACACGCTGCTGCATGCGCTGCCACCGGATCCCGACTGCTGGTATGTCCATGACATCGCCATTGCCCCGGCCCTGCGTGGACAGGGGGCGGCCACCCGTGCGCTCGCCCTGGTGGAACACGCTGCGCGCCGGGCGGGACTGCACCGCATCGCGCTGATGGCGACGGGGCAGGCCGTGGGATTCTGGCGGCGGCAGGGTTTTGCGCCCGTCCCCTCCGATGCGGGGGCCGCCGCGTCCTACGGCGATGGGGCCATGCCCCTGTCGCGCGCCGTCCCGGATGTGGGGTCGTGAAACATCCATCCGGGACAGCACGCGGGTAAAAGTCCTGCGAATTTCCGGGGTGCGGCCCTTGATCCAGAAAGTCAGCGTTCCCCGAAGCCTTTCAGATCAGGAGCTTTACCAGAAATTTCTGCTGATAAAGTTGCTTACGCCTCAGTCCGGCAGGCTGGCGCGGACGCCATGTTCGCGGATCGCCCTGCGTGCCGCAACGATCGCCTGCGTCAGTTCCGGTGTCTGCACATCACGCCACCCGTCGAACGCCGGCAGCGCAAGGGCCGCGGCAAAATCGGGGTCACGGGCCAGCGCGACCTGCCCTTCCGTCAGGGTTGGCTCCAGCGGGGTATAGGTCTCCCCCTTTTCACTGCTGCCACGCAGCATTTCCAGATAGGCGGCAAGGCCGAAGGCGATGCGCGACAGGTCATGACCCGACTGGAGCGAGCGACGCACCGTATCGGTCCAGAAAACCTGCGATTTCGACGCGCCATCGCTGCAGATCCGCAGCAGCGTATCCGCCACCGCACGGTTGGAAAACCTGCTGATGACCTGGCGGCGATAGGCGTCAAGGTCCAGCCCCTGCGGCGCATGGATCTGCGTCATGACATCCTTCTGCAGGTAGGCATTGATGAAGCGGTGCAGGTCCGCATCCGCAATCGCGTCATGGACATAGCGATAGCCCAGCAGGAGGCCCAGCGCGCCAAGCGTCACATGCGCGGCGTTGAGCATCCGGACCTTCACCTGTTCATACCCGGTCACGTCGCTGACGAACTGCACCCCCGCCGTCTCCAGCGCGGGACGCCCGGCGCAGAAGCTGTCCTCGAGCACCCACTGGCTGAACCCCTCCGCAAGGACCGGCAGCGCATCATCCAGACCACTTTCACGGTTCAGCATGTCGCGCATGGCGCCATCCACGCTGGGGGTGATGCGGTCCACCATGCTGCACGGGAAGGTCACGTTGGCCTCGATCCACTGTGCAAGGTCCGGGTCATAGGCACGGGCATAGCCGACGAAGGCCGTGCGGGCGACCTGCCCGTTATGGCGCAGGTTGTCGCACGACATCACCGTGAACGGCCCCGTCCCGGCCGCACGCCTGCGGCGCAGGGCCTCCACCACGAACCCGAACACCGTGGCCGGGGCCTGCGGATTGGCAAGGTCGGCCTCCACCCGGGGGTTGTCGATGCGGAATTCGCCGGTTTCCTCGTCGATGTTGTAGCCGCCTTCGGTGATGGTCATGCTGACGATGCGGATGGCGGGATCGCACAGGCGCGCCAGCACCGCCTGCGGGTCCGCCGGGGCCAGCAGGTAATCGCGCAGCACCCCGATGACCCGGACGGAACGCGTGCCATCCGCCTCCACTTCCGTCAGAGAATACAACCCGTCCTGCGCACGGAATGTCTCGGCCTTGCGTTCGCTGCGCGCGCCTGATGTCAGGCCGACGCCCACGATCCCCCACGGCCCCGGCTTTCCCCGGTCAAGGCAGCGTTCGACGTACCATGCCTCATGCGCGCGAAAGAAATTGCCAACCCCGAAATGCACGATTCCTGGCGTCAGTGTCGCCGGATCGTATTCCGGTCCACGCACACCTTCGGGAAGGTTTCCAAGAATCGCTTTGTTCAGCATGGTGATGTCCAGACTCCTGTGAAGGTTGATCCATTCCCGTAACCGCAAGGCATGGCGATCACGCAGGCACGCGCCCGCAGGCGCATGCCCACCGGGACATTACGGATACCAACGCGCCAGCATGCCGTTGGTGCCATGCAATCTGACATAAACCTGAAACATGTCCAGAATATGCAACAATTATCGTGGGATGGAACCACCCTGCTGCAACGCCGGGGGCCTAGCCGACATGCGCCACGCCGCCATGGGGTGCGTCCGGCGGCGGCGCACCTTCGTCCGTGCGCCCGTCGGCCCAGACATTGCGGATCAGGACCGTCATGTCGGTATGCAGCAGGCCGATGGCGAAACACATCACCGGCGTCCAGTGGGGCCCGGGCTGGTGGATCTGCGACAGGACATCCTCCACCCCCTCGTCCGGCAGGGGCTTGCCCCGCCCGCGTGTCGCGGCAAGGTCACACCGGTCGGCCAGTTGCCCCAGCACATGGGACAGGACCTCGCGCTCGCTGCGCAGGATGTCGCCGGTGCTTGCGGTCTGTCCCTCCACGGCGGCGCGCGCGACAAAGACCGCATCCGCGCGCAGCTTGCGCAGAAGCCCCGGCAGACGCATCACCAGCGGGTCATGCCGCGCCAGTGACCCGGGATGTTCGACCTCCGCCTCCTTCACCCCGTCATTGAGGTCCTGCAGCAGGGATCGGCATCTGTCATCGATCGCGGCGACCGCGTCACTGTCGGGATGCTGGTGCAGCGCCAGTTCCAGCAGCGCCGACACCTGCCGCAGCAACAGCGCCGAATTGCGCAGTACCTCGCGCCGCGCCTCGTTACGCAGCACGAAGAAGGAGACGACGAACGACACCACCACCCCGATCATGATGGAGGCGATGCGGTCGAACGGCCGTGCGAACGGCGCGCCATTGCCGGGGAACAGCAGCACCACCATCAACGTGATGACCGCGACGCGCATCTTGGGCCGCGCCGCCGCCAGCACCGCGACAGGCATCAGCATGACCCAGAACACAAGGTCCGTGGGCCAGAACAGCCACTGTTCCATCGCAATGGCGGAAATCCCGGCCGATGCCCCGATCAGGGTGCCGACGATCTGGTCCTGCCCGGTGGACAGCGTCTGTGTCATCCGGCTCTGCGTAATCACCACGACCGAGGTGATCAGCGCCCAGACCGGTTCCTGCAGGTGCACCAGATGGGCGACAACCCCCGACCCGATGAGCGAGACGACCATGCGCACGACCTGCCGCCAGGTGCCACCCGCCGCGATGAAGACATTACGCGCGTAAGAAAAAACGGGACCTGCCATCAATCGGGGTGTGCGCCCGATTCAGCCAGCGGGAACGGCACCCAGCGCAGGCCGTCGCTGTTCTGCACAAGGAACAGCACGGTGCGGCGCTTCTGCGCGCGGACAAGGTCGATCTGGTGCTTCAGTTCGGCAGGCGTGCTGACGGTGGCCTGCTGGACCTCGGTAATGACATCGCCCGTGCGCAGGCCGCGTTCGGCGGCGGGGCTGTCATCGGTCACGCCGGTCACGACAACGCCCTTCTGGCCTTCGGGCATGTTGTATTTCTGGCGCGCGATATCGTCGATCGCCCCCACGGTGAAGCCAAGGCCCGCGACCGCCATGCTGCCGCTTGCGGGGGCTTTCTGCGCGGGCTTGCCATCGGCTTTGTCGGTCTTTTCCTCCGGCAGGGCGCCGATGGTGATGGTGACATTCATCGGATGGTCATGGCGCACGATGCCCAGATGCGCGACACTGCCGGCCGGAAGCTGCGCAACAAGGCGCGGCAGGGCGCGGCCGTCGATGTCCTTGCCATCCAGCGTCACGATCACGTCGCCGGTCTGCAGGTGCGCGGCAGCGGCCGGGCCCTTGGCCTCCACCCCGGCGATCAGGGCGCCATGCGCGCTTTTCAGGCCCAGCCCATCGGCGATGTCCTGCGTCACGTCCTGGATCCGCACGCCGATCCACCCGCGCGACACCTTCCCGTGCTTGCGCAACTGTTCGATGATGCCCTGCGCTTCGGCCGAGGGGATGGCGAACCCGATGCCGATCGACCCGCCGGAGGGCGAGAAGATGGCCGTGTTGATCCCGATCACGTCGCCATGCAGGTTGAACAGCGGCCCACCCGAATTGCCCTTGTTGATCGGGGCGTCGGTCTGGATGAAATCGTCATACGGGCCCTGTTCGATATTGCGCCCGCGGGAGGAGATGATCCCCGCCGTGACGGTGCCCGACAGGCCGAACGGGTTGCCGATCGCCAGCACCCAGTCGCCCACGCGCGCATGGTCGCTGTCGCCGAACGGCACGGCGGGCAGCGGTTTGGGGCTGTCAACCTTCAGCACGGCAAGGTCGGTGCGGTCGTCATGACCCAGCAGGTGCGCCTTGAGCACCGTATTGTCCTGCAGCGTCACCGTGATCTGTTCGGCGTTGCGCACGACATGGTTGTTCGTCACGACGATCCCGGCGGGATCGATGATGAAGCCCGACCCCAGCGCCTGCATCTTGCGCGGTGGCGCGTTGGGGGTGTTCTGCCGGTTCATGAAGTCGTGGAAGAACTTCTCGAACGGGGAGCCTTCGGGGAAATTGGGGATCTGCGGGCTGCTGTCGCCTTCGTCACCGTCATCGTCTTCATCACCGGGACGCACCATCTCGGTGGTGGAGACATTGACGACCGCGGGCAGAAGCCGCGCCGCAAGGTCGGCAAAGCTGTCGGGCGTGTCATGGCCCGGCGCGGGCAGGCGCACGGGATCGCTGACGGGCGTGACATGCGCGGCCGCCGGTGGTGGCGCGACGGTGGCGGCGGGCGGCAGCGCGTATGCCCGCGCTGTCGCCATCGCCAGCAATGCGGCCCCCATGCCCAAGGCGGCACTGGATCTGGAAAAAGCGGAAACGTGGTCGGGCATGTGGCTGGTTGCTTCCTGATCTGGACGGGGCCTGAGCATTTACACCATTGCGGCGGGCGGGGCGAATGTCACGCCCCGTCACCCTGATAACATGACGCGACACCTCCCGGCAGCCCCGTCAGTTCAATAAGCCACGCCGCCAGCGCCTCGCCCAGCAGGCGGTAGCCCCGGTCATTCAGGTGCAGCCCGTCAGGCGACAGCGCCACAGGCTCCAGCCCCAGTTCCGCGCACCATGACTTCATCCGCACATACCGCGTGAACAGCGGCACGTGGTCCTGTTGCGCGATGTGGTGCACTGCTTCACGAAACGCGGGAAAGGCCGGGCAGGTTTCCAGCACCGGGCAGTATTGCTGGTCCATCAGCACGACATCCGCGCCCGACGCACGCATCTGGGCCAGGTCGTCGCGGGTGCGCGCGATGAAAGCACCGACATCATCCCCCCTGAGCGGGTCGTTGCTGCCGGTCTGCCACACGATCAGGTCGGGCCGGTCCGCCAGCATGCCGCCCACGCGGGCGTGCATCGCCTCCGCATCGTCGCCGCCCACGCCATGGCCGACGACCTCCACCCCGCCGGGCGCGAACGGGGCCAGGACGGCATGCATGATGGCGGGCAGGGCATGGGCGGGCGTGCTCGCCCCCACCCCTTCGATGGTGGAGGACCCGAACAGGGCGATCCGCACGCCCTTCCCCTCACGCAGCAGGCGCGTCAGGCGGGGCAGCACATCCGCCCCGGCCGCATCCGTCCCTGTCGTATCCGTCATGATCGTTCCCTTCGTTGCCTGTGTCATATCCATCCTACACGACATTCACGCCCTGCGCGCGGCCCGGGCCAGCGCACGCCTGCGGTCCAGTTCGCGCGTCATGCCCCACAGCAGCGCGAACCCCACCACGTTGATCGCAACCTGCATGCCCCAGCCGACGCCAAAGCTGGTGAAGACCAGCCGCCCGTACAGGTCGATGATGGTGCCAAGGGTGAACACCTCCAGCGAATGGCGGCCGAACATCGCCATCAGTTGCCCCACACGTCCCTGCGCCCAGCGCGTCGCCAGCGTGGAGGACTGCACAAGGTAGAACAGGCACAGCACATCGAGCAGCCGCAGCGGGGAGAGCACCATCTTGTCCGTCCATGGCGTGGCCATGGGCCGCACGTCCGGCAGGCCCCAGTCCATCCACGGGAATGATTCCACCGCCGAAAACACCAGATAGGCCCAGCACGCCGCCGCCAGCACCCGCCAGCGCGGCAGGCTGCCGCCATGCCGGCCCGCAAGGATGGACGCACACGCGCCCAGCACGAACAGGAACTGCCACGCCAGCGGGTCGAAATACCACCCGTCCGGGTCCAGCCAGTTGGGAAAATTGAGCGACGGGTCGAAATTGACCACCGCCCACAGCGCGCCGCTGGCCGCAAGGACGGGCCACGGCCCCACCAGGCGCAGCACCCAGCATAGCGGCGCGAACACCCCGAGCAGCACGATATAGAGCGGCAGGATATTGAGGTTGCCCGGCAGCGCCTGCAGCAGCATCACCCGCCACAGGGAATCCAGCCCATGCGCCAGTTCGGGTTCGAGGAAATCGACCGGCACGGGCCAGTACTGCCGCCACAGCCGGATGGTCGCGATCGTCACCACCGCCATCAGCGTCTGGAAAACATAAAGCCGCCCGCACCGGCGCACGATGCGTTCGACCACGCCCTGCCATGGCTGGCGCGAAAATGCCCGGCCATAGGCCAGCCACGACGCATAGCCCGCCAGCAGCACGAACACCTCCGCCGCGTCGGCAAAACCGACATTGCGCATGGTAAAGCGGTTGAGGACATCCTGCGGGATATGGTCGATGCACATCATCAGCAGCGCCACGCCACGCAGGGCGTCCACGCGATGGTCGCGCACCCGTGGCGCGCTGACGCCCGTCACACCCGCCCCTGATGTGGGGGCGGACACCCCGGCGGGACGGGGGACCTCCGCACCGTCCGGCGGGGTGATGGCCATGTGGGGACCACCTGCCTGCACGCATGATGTCATGGCGACGTACTACTTCTTTCCTGCGCATGAGCCCGCACCACTCCCCACGGGCACGCGGCACCGGGCCACGATGCGCAGGGGGCGGGATTTCACACTTCCGATACGATATGGATAAATACGCCACCAAGGCCAATTTATGACCACGGCCATTCGCATTTTGCACGGACACGACCGCGCATGCCCCCTTCCGTCATCCGGCCATGGCCCCTATATCCCGGCTTCAGCGGTTTTTTCAGCGCAGGGGCAGCATGGCACAGATAACGCAGGCGGCAATCGAACGGGTGCTGCGCGAGGTTCGCGATCCGCGCACGGGGGCATGCGCGCTTGACCTCGGCACGCTCGACGCCGCGACCGTGCGCGATGGCGTGGTCCATGTCGCCATCGCCACCGACCGCGACCGCGCCGAACACATCCGCCCGCTGGTCAGCGAGATCGAAGCCAGACTGGCGCACGCCATCGAAGGGGTGAAGGACGCATCCGTCATCCTGACCTCCCACCGCGCGCCCGCTGCCCCCGTTCCGCCTGCCGCACCACAGGGCGGCGGGGGGCACCGTCCGCTCAACCTTGGTGCAAAGCCGGGTGGCGCACAGCCTGCCGGCCCGCTGCCGCCCAATGTGGGGCTGGTGATCGCCGTGGCGTCGGGCAAGGGCGGTGTCGGCAAATCGACCACGGCCGTCAACCTCGCCGTGGGGCTGGGGCTGGAGGGGCTGCGCGTGGGACTGCTGGACGCGGACGTGCATGGGCCGTCCCTGCCGCGCATGATGGGCATGAACAGCCAGCCAGAGGTGCGCGACGGCCGCCTCCAGCCCCTGCATGGCCACGGCATCACCGCCATGTCGATCGGCATGCTGGTGGAGGAAACCAAGGCGATGATCTGGCGCGGCCCGATGGTCATGGGCGCGATCGGGCAACTGCTGTCGGACGTGGACTGGGGCGAACTTGACGTACTGGTGGTGGACATGCCGCCGGGCACGGGGGATGCGCAACTGACGCTGGCGCAGAAGACGGCGCTGGCGGGGGCGGTCATCGTCTCCACCCCGCAGGATATCGCCCTGCTCGACGCGCGGCGCGGCGTCGCCATGTTCGAGAAGATGCGCGTGCCCGTGCTGGGCATCGTGGAGAACATGTCCTATTTCTGCTGCCCCAACTGCAACCACCGCACGGAACTGTTCGGCCATGGCGGCGCGCGGGCGGAAGCGGAAAAGACCGGTGTGCCCTTCCTGGGCGAAATCCCGCTGCTGGCCGATATCCGCGCCAGCGGCGACAACGGCGCGCCCATCGTCATCTCCGCCCCCGACAGTGCGGCGGGCAAGGCATATCGCGCGCTGGCGCATACGGTGGGCGGGGCGCTGCGCCGGTTGCTGGAGAAGAAGCGGGGGAAGTGAAGGGTCTTCTTTTTCTGGAGAAAAAGAAGCAAAAAGACTTTTGAAATTTTATGAAATCGTCAGACCGAACTGACTTTTTTCTTATCGAATAAAAGTTTTTTGGTTCTTTTTTCCAAAAAAGAACGCCTTTCCCTTCAATCCAGAAGGATAAAGGCGTTCCCCGAAACTTCCTTAGATCTGGCGGTCGCGCTTGATCCGGTCCCATGCGGCGTTGATCTGCGCAATGCGGGCCGCGCCCCTTGCCATCTCGGCCTCATCCGCGCCACGGGCGGACAGGACATCGGGATGGTGTTCACGCACCAGTCGCCGCCATGTCACGCGCACTTCCTCATTGCTTGCGGTGCGTGACAGGCCCAGCACGGCATAGGCGTCAACCTCGCTCACGCTGGGGCGGGCACGGCCGTCGCGCGCGCGTTCCC
Organism: Gluconacetobacter entanii; assembly: GCF_013155425.1. Lineage (NCBI taxonomy): Bacteria > Pseudomonadati > Pseudomonadota > Alphaproteobacteria > Acetobacterales > Acetobacteraceae > Gluconacetobacter > Gluconacetobacter entanii. The sequence continues at coordinate 13,281 of NZ_JABJWD010000052.1, forward strand.
ACGCACCGGGGGACAGGCCGAACGCCTTGTGCACGTTGCGCAGGAACTGTTCCTCCTGCGCGTTGATTTCCCCCGACGGGCCGGCATCGGCGCGCGCGATGATGAACAGGGAGGCGAGTCCTTCCTCCAGCATTTCCGTGCGGTTGGCAAACGCCTTGCCCAGTTCGTGGGCGAACTTCGTGTAATCGTCGGTGCGCTGCCGGGCCATGTCGAACAGGCGCCCGACTTCGCCCATGTTTTCGGCAGGGACATTGAAGCGGCGCTTGAACGCGTTGATTTCGGTACGGTTGACCGGCCCGTCGCACTTCGCAAGCTTGGCCGACAGGACGATGATGACCAGGCCATACATCTGGTCACGCTTGCCCATCGCGGCAGCCATCCGGGCGGCGACAAACGTGGCGGCGCCTGCGGGATCGGCATTGTGGCGGCCGCCCCAGCGTTCGGTCCAGCCACCGGCGGGCGTCTCCAGCAACGAGCCATTATCGGCGGCATGCCCGAGCGCGGTTCCCACAAGGGCGCCCATGGGACCGCCTACAGCGAATCCCGCGACACCGCCAAAGAGTTTTCCCCATATCGCCATGACCGCGAACCTAGCACGACACGCGTGCTAACCCAACTGTTCTTCCCCGCTTCGCCCCCCTGCTGCCGGCAGGGCAGGCATCCATTCCAGCAGGGCCGCGACCCGTAGCGCGGACGCCAGCGTACGCATCGGATCGCGCGTGGTGTCGATACGCGCGATCAGGGTCGTAAGACCCACCCCCCGCGCGGCGGCCATGCGTTCCAGCGCCCCCCAGAATTCCGGCTCCAGCGCGACGCTGGTGCGGTGTCCCGACAGCATCATGCTGCGCTTGTGCAGCAGCGGCAACGACGCGACGGGGCGCGCGCGCCTCATGACGGCAGGCGCTCCACCGCCCAGCGCGCGGCGTCAGCCACAACGGGATCCGGGTCGTCACACAGCGCCTGCGCCACGCATCGCAAATCGGCGCGCGCGCTGTTGCCAATGGCGACCAGTACATTGCGCACGAACCGCGCCCGGCCGATCCGCTTGACGGGCGACCCGGAAAACAGGGCGCGGAACGCCGCGTCATCCAGCACCGCAAGGTCACGCAGCGCCGGGGCGACAAGGTCAGGCCGCGCGCGCAGCTTCATCTGCCGCGTGGCCTGCGCGAAACGGTTCCACGGACACACCGCAAGGCAGTCGTCACAGCCATAGATATGGTTGCCCATCAAGGGGCGCAGGTCATGGGGAATGGGATCGGGATTTTCGATCGTCTGGTAGGAAATGCACCGCCGCGCATCCATCCGCCCCGGCGCGGGAAAGGCCGAGGTCGGGCACACGTCAAGGCAGCGCGTGCAGGTCCCACATCCCCCGCCCGAGGGCGCGGAATGCGGCAGGTCCAGCGTGGTATAGATCTCGCCAAGGAACAGCCAGCTTCCATGCGTGCGTGAGACGAGGTTGGTGTGCTTGCCCTGCCATCCCAGTCCCGCCCTTTCCGCCAGCGGCTTTTCCATGACCGGGGCGGTATCGACGAACACCTTCACGCCGGGGGGTGGCGCATCGTCGCCGTGTTGCCTGCGTCCCTCCGCCACGACGAACTGCGCCACCTGCTTGAGCATGCCCTTGACCACGTCATGATAGTCGCGATGCCGGGCATAGACCGAGATATTGCCCGCCATGGGGTCACGCAGCGTCGCCAGCGCATCGCCTTCGGGGGCGTAGGACAGGCCGAGCGAGATCACGCTGCGCGCCTCGGGCCACAGGGCGCGCGGATCCCCCCGCCAAGCCATGCGCTGCGCCATCCAGTCCATCGCACCATGATGGCCCGTGGCCACGAATTCCCGCAGGCGCGCACGCGTTGCGTCGTCGAGCATGGCGGGCGCGAAGCCCACCGCATCGAACCCCACCGCCAGCGCGCGCTCATGGATCCGGCGCGCAAGCCTGCCTTGCGCATCGGGGGGATATGTCACGGGCCGCGCGCGCGCCATGGGTCAGGGCACGGGCGGAATGTCGGGGAACGGCATCTCGTCCGGGGACCAGTCCTCCATCGCCCATTGCGCGCGCAGGCAGGCCGCGTGTTCGGGCAGCGTGCCGTCAACTATGGCCGCGCGGATGCCACGCATGAGCCGCTGGTAATAGGCGAGGTTGTGCCATGTCAGCAGCATCGGGCCGAGCATCTCGTTCGCGCGGAACAGGTGATGCAGGTACGCACGGCTGTGGCGCGAACAGGCCAGGCAGTCGCAGTGGGGCGAGATCGGGCGGCTGTCGGTGGCATGGCGCGCGTTGCGCAGGTTCAGCGTCCCGCGTTCGGTATAGGCCCGCGCCGTGCGCCCCGCGCGCGTGGGCATGACGCAGTCGAACATGTCCACCCCGCGTTCCACCGCGCCGAGCAGGTCGTCGGGCGTGCCGACCCCCATCAGGTAACGCGGCGCGTCATCGGGGATCAGACCGACCGTGACGTCGAGGGTGGAGAACATCAGCTCCTGCCCCTCCCCCACCGCAAGGCCGCCGATGGCGTATCCCTCGAACCCGATATCTGTCAGGGCGCGCACGCTTTCGGCGCGCAGTTGCGGCTCCGTCCCGCCCTGGATGATGCCATACTGGGCATAGCCGGGGCGCGCGACGAACGCCGTGCGGCACCGCTCCGCCCAGCGCATGGACATGCGCATGGATTGTGCGATCGCCTCCGCCGGGGCCGGCAGGGCGGGACATTCGTCGAAGCACATGCTGATCGTCGCATCGAGCGCATGCTGGATGTCGGTGGAACGTTCAGGCGTCAGGCGGTGTTTCGATCCGTCGATATGCGAACGGAACGTCACGCCATCGGCATCAAGCTTGCGCAGCGGCCCGAGCGACATGACCTGGAACCCGCCCGAATCCGTCAGGATCGGACCAGGCCAGTCCATGAACCGGTGCAGTCCGCCCAGCGCGCGCACGCGCTCCGCCCCCGGGCGCAGCATCAGGTGATAGGTATTGCCCAGCACGATCCCCGCCCCGGTGGACCGCACGGCGTCCATCGTCATCGCCTTGACCGTGCCCACGGTGCCGACCGGCATGAAGGTGGGGGTTGCCACCGTGCCGTGCGCGGTGTCGAGGTATCCGGCACGCGCGCGCCCCGAACGGGCCTGCGCCCGCCAGCGAAAAGCGGTCATGCCGCACCTCCGTCATGACGGTGCAGCAGGCACGCGTCGCCATAGGAATAGAACCGGTAGCCCGCTGCGATCGCATGGTCGTAGGCCGCGCGCATCCGCGCCTGCCCCGCAAACGCACTGACCAGCATGAACAGGGTGGAGCGCGGCAGGTGGAAATTCGTCAGCAGCATGTCCACCGCACGGAAACGGTATCCGGGGCGGATGAAGATCGCGGTCTCCCCATGGAAGGGATGGACCACGCCGTCCTCGTCCGTCGCACTTTCCAGAAGGCGTAGCGACGTGGTGCCGACGGCTATGATCCGCCCGCCCGCCGCGCGCGCGGCATTGATGCGCTGCGCCGCATGGGGGGAGATGGTGCCACGTTCGGCATGCATGCGGTGTTCGGAAATCTGTTCGCTGCGCATCGGCAGGAACGTCCCCGCCCCGACATGCAGCGTCAGCGTCTGGCGCAGGACGGCCGCCGCCTCCAGTCCCGACAGCAGGGCAGGCGTGAAATGCAGGCCCGCCGTGGGGGCGGCCACCGCGCCGCGATGCTGTGCGAAGATAGTGCTGTAATCCCTGCGATCCTCCTCCGTCGGGCCATCGGGACGCGCGATGTAGGGCGGCAGGGCAAGGTGGCCCGTGTCATGGAGGAACTGGTCGAACGCCTCCCCTTCCACATCGAAACGCAGGACGACACCGCCCGCGTCCTCGCACACCATCACCTTGGCGGTCACGTGACTGGGTGCGAAGGTCAGGGTGTCGCCGGGTTTCAGGCGGCGCGAGTTGCGCGCAAGCGCGTGCCACGTGCCATCGGGCAGGATCCGGTCCAGCGTGATCCCGATCCGCGCGGCCCCGCGCATGGCCGAAAGCTGCGCCGGGATGACGGCGGTGTCATTGGCCACAAGGATGTCACCCGCGCGCAGGCATCCCGGCAGGTCGCGCACGTGGCGGTCGATGAAAGGCCCCTCCACCGGGACCTCCAGCATGCGCGCGCTGTCGCGGGGCCGGGCCGGGTGGTCGGCGATCAGCGCCGGCGGCAGGTCGAAGTCGAAATCAGAAACGAGATCCGTCATGACCCTCCCTTTACGGAATCCGCGGCCCCCTTGCCAGCGCGAACACGCACGGGCACGCACGATCCGCACGCCGCATCCCGGGCGAAGGGCAGGCATGCCGCGCGATGCACCGGCGGCATGCGGTGCAATGGTTGGACACATACGGGCAACGCAGTAAACAATATCGCCAGAAACACACATGGCCCGTGATTCGTATGTGGGGCAGGTCCCGCATGCGATGCCTGAACACAAGGAACTTCCCGATGTCCTATGCCGCACTCGATGCCGCCCGCCTGGCCAAGGCCTGCAAGAACGCACTGATCACGCTTGAAGCCGCCGACGAGAAGTCCGAAGCCCACCAGCGCAAGACCCTGATGATCCAGCGCATGGGCGCGCTGGCGATGGCAGCCGCGGAATGCAAGCACGGCACGCCCGTCATCACCCTGACGTCCGAGGAATTCTGGCTGATCAGCCAGAACTGGTAACCTGCCATCGCGGGCATGGCGGCCAGGAACATGACCGCCATGCCACGGCAGCCTGCCCCATCACTCCATTCGCATGCCGCCACCCATTGACCGGCGGCGCATGCAGGAAACCGGTATCATGACTTTTACACTGACCAGTCGCGCCTTCCACGACGGCGACCGCCTGCCAGAGGCGCAGGTGTTCGATGGCATGGGCTATTGCGGCGGCAACATCTCCCCCCCGCTGGCATGGTCGGGCGCACCCGAAGGCACCAAGAGCTTTGCCATCACGATGTACGACCCCGACGCGCCCACGGGTTCGGGATGGTGGCACTGGGTCGTCATCAACATCCCCGCCGATGTTACCTCCCTGCCCGCGGGCGCGGGATCGGGGGATGCCAACATGCCCGAACATGCCGTGATGACGCGCACCGATTTCGGCGGCAACGTCTATGGCGGCGCGGCCCCCCCGCCGGGACGCGAACACCGCTACATCTTCACGATCCATGCGCTTAACCTCGAACGCCTCGACCTGCCGTCCGACGCCAGCGGGGCGATGGTCGGCTTCGTCGTGGGACAGCACAGCCTTGGCTCCGCCACGCTGACGGCGGTCTATGGCAAGAAATGAGTATCGCTCCCCGTGCCTTCGGGCATGGGGAGGTCTCTGGCAATCAGGATGAAGAGTCTTCTTTTTCTGAAGAAAAAGAAGCAAAAAGACTTTTAAAATATTATGAAACCATCAGACCGAACTGATTATTTCCTATAGAATAAAAGTTTTTTGGTTCTTTTTTCCAAAAAAGAACACAACCGCGCCAACCTGAAAAAATATCAAAGGGAAGCAACCGCCTCCCTCACCCCTGATAGGACGCGATTTCGATCAGGTTCCCGTCCGGGTCCTCGCAATAGACCGAGGTCACCGGCCCCAGCGCGCCAAGGCGTGCGACCGGCCCTTCGGTCACGCGCACGCCGCACTGTTCCAGATGTTCGACCACATCGGTACTGCTGACGGCGGTGATGAAGCACAGGTCATTGGTGCCCGGCAGCGCATCGTCCGCCGTGGTCCATCCCTGCGCCCCATGGGGACGCAGGTTGACCTTCTGCCCGCCGAATTTCAGGGCCGTACGGTTGTTGCGGCCATACTCCTCCCGTTCCATGCCCAGGACACGCTGATACCACGAGGACGAGATCTCCAGATCCCGGACAGTGATAACAAGATGGTCCAGTCGATCGACGGTAAAACGCATGGCGCGCAGCCTCCGGTTGTCAGACCCGACGGGTCGTGACGGACCGATTCCTCAGCCCGTCAGCCCATCGTAGAAATCATTACCCTTGTCGTCGATGACGATAAAGGCCGGAAAATTCTCGACCTCGATCTTCCAGACCGCTTCCATGCCCAGTTCGGGATATTCCAGCACCTCGACCTTGCGGATGCAGTCCTGCGCCAGACGGGCCGCAGGCCCCCCGACGGAGCCAAGGTAGAAGCCGCCATATTCCTTGCACGCATCGCGCACGGCCTTGGACCGGTTGCCCTTGGCCAGCATCACGTACGATCCGCCCGCCTTCTGCAGCATGGCGACATAGCTGTCCATGCGGCCCGCCGTGGTCGGCCCGAAAGACCCCGTGGGCATGCCCTCCGGCGTCTTGGCCGGGCCGGCGTAATAGACGGGATGGTCCTTGAGGTACTGCGGCAGCCCCTCGCCCTTCTCCAGGCGTTCGCGGAATTTGGCATGCGCGATGTCGCGCGCCACCACCATCGTCCCCGTCAGCGACAGGCGCGTGCGCACCGGATACTGCGACAGCTTCTTGCGGATTTCGTCCATTGGCTGGTTCAGGTCAATGGCCACTTCCTCCCCGCCCAGATGCTCGTCCGTCGTCTCGGGCAGGAAGCGCGCAGGATCGGTCTCAAGCTGTTCGAGGAACACGCCATCGGCGGTGATGCGGGCCTTGACCTGCCGGTCAGCGGAGCACGAAACCCCGATTCCCACCGGCAGCGACGCACCATGGCGCGGCAGGCGCACGACGCGCACGTCATGGCAGAAATACTTGCCCCCGAACTGCGCCCCGATGCCCAGTCGCTGGCTCAGCTTGTGGATCTTCTGTTCCATCTCAAGGTCGCGGAAGGCATGGCCAAGCGCGCTGCCTTCGGTCGGCAGGCTGTCGAGCCATTTGGTGGAGGCCAGCTTCACCGTCTCGAGCGTCTGTTCGGCCGACATGCCGCCAATCACCACCGCAAGGTGGTAGGGCGGGCAGGCCGAGGTGCCAAGTGCGCGGATCTTGCCATCGAGCCACTTCAGCAGGTGTTCCTCGCTCGACAGCAGGGCGCGGGTTTCCTGGAACAGGAACGTCTTGTTGGCCGACCCGCCGCCCTTGGCGACGAACATCAGGTCCATCTGTTCCGCGTGGTAATCGCCCGGTGTTGCGGAGATGTGGAACTGCACCGGCAGGTTGGTGCCGGTGTTGACCTCCTGGAACATCGACAGCGGCGCCATCTGCGAATAACGCAGGCTGGTGCAGGTGTAGGTGTCGTACACCCCGTGGGAGAACGCCTCCTCCTCGTTGCCATCGACCCAGACGCGCTGCCCCTTCTTGCCATAGACGATGGCCGTGCCGGTATCCTGGCACATCGGCAGCACGCCGCCGGCGGCGATGCAGGCGTTCTTCAGCAGGTCGAGGGCGACGAAACGGTCATTGTCCGACGCCTCCGGGTCCTTCAGGATCTTGGCAAGCTGCGCCAGATGCGCCGGGCGCAGCAGGTGGGCGACGTCATTGAAGGCGCGCGCGGCAAGTTCACGCAGCGCCTCGGGGCGGACATGCACGACCGTGCGCCCGCCCATTACGGAGGTCGTGACCCCCTCGATCTCCAGCTTCTTCCATGGCGTGTCATCGTCATGGAGCGGGAACAGAGGCCCATAGACAAAGGGCTTGGGCGCCGGTTTCGCGGCCCTGGTGGTTGTCGTGGTGTTCAACGGACGGTCTCCTGCCTTTTGGATGCCCCCGGATTGGTTCCAGGTGACGGTTTTATGGCAAGGGCGCCCGGCCCCACCCGGGCGCCCGGATGAAAATGTGGCTCAGCCCGGTTCGGGATCGCGCTTGCGGAAGGCCGCGAGGCTGACAACCTGCGGGGAAGATGACGGCTCCTCCCCGGATGTGGTCGCCTCCTCCTCGTCCTTCGTGGTGGCGGCGCGGTTTTCAGGCTGCGACGCACGCGGGGCCTGTGCCTGGCCGAAGACATTGTGGATCTCGGCCGAGGGGGCGGGCTGTGGCGGCTGTTCGGGCACACGGAAGGACAGGGCCAGCTTGATGGCCGGATCGGCGAAGGCGGAAATCGCTGCCACCGGGATCACCAGCGTCGCGGGCACCCCGCCAAAGGCGAGGCTGACCGAAATCGTGCGCGCCGCGCGATCGACCTTCAGCCCATGGAACTGGTGCTGCAGGACGATGGTGATTTCATGCGGGTACTGCTTGCGCAGGCGCTCGGGCATCTCCACGCCGGGCCAGTCGGTACGGAATGTCAGGTAGAAATGATGATCACCGGGCAGCCCCCCCTGCTCCACGACATGTTCAAAGGCGCGCAGCATCACATCGCGGTACGCGTCCTCAATCCAGTCGTCATAGGGCAGGAGGCTGTCGGGAATGCTGGCATCGAAACCATTTTCCTCGTCGTGATCATCGGACATTCGGGCTTCTCCGTAACGGCGGCACCGGATTCGCGGGCCGACCTTAATCAGACATGCGGGTTCAGACCACGCCGTGCCACAGCATCAAGCTGTGCGTCAAACGTTGTCCCAAGACAAGGGAGCATACCGCGCGTGCGCCTTCACGAAGCGGATAGGCGATGCAACCGGATCAGGCAGGGCGGGAAAGTGGGGGGGCTTCTGTTGCCCGGTGCCCCCCCGGACCGCGCTTATCGCTTATGCAGCGACAGCGAGCACCTCAGAGTTATCATTGGCACTTGTATGTTTAGCCCGATAACGGCGGTACAATGCCGGGCAAAAGGCGGGTCTTTACCATGCGTGTCGAGCCTGTTTCGTTCCCATCTTTCGGATGCCACGGCCCCGCGGGGCCATCCATCGCGAAAATACTGGTGGAAACGCCGGGTACCGCCCCCGGGTCCACAACACTTATTCCACGCGCCGTTTATCGCCATAGCCAAGGGGCGAACCCCTCCGGCACCGACAGATATAGGGACGATGGCACGCAGGCGCAAGATATGTGGAATGATGAAATCCGAAACTGGCAAGGACAATGCCGGGCATGGTATGCGCGGCAACGCTCATACCCCGAACAGAATGGTGGCCCATGTTTTCCAATGACCAGAAATCGGCAATCGAGGCGGCGCGCGCCGCATGGACCCCAACCCGCCGCCTTGTCGTCCCTGCACTCGAGGAGGCGATGTACGAACCCGTCGGCGTGCTGGACACGGGATTCGTCCGCCTGGTCGATTACATGGGCGGCGATGACGGCATCGTGCAGGGTGCGCGCGTGTCCTATGGCAAGGGCACGAAAAGCACGTCGGACGACCGGGGCCTGATCCGCTACCTGATGCGCAACCGCCATACCAGCCCGTTCGAACTGGCGGTCATCAAGCTGCATGTCCGCGCGCCGATCTTCGTCACGCGGCAGTGGTTCCGCCACCGCACCGCGAGCATCAACGAATATTCCGCGCGCTATTCCGTGCTGGAGAAGGAATTCTACTTCCCCCGCCCCGAGGACATCGCGGTGCAGTCCGCAAGCAACAAGCAGGGACGCGGCACCAGCCTGCCCCCCGAACAGGCGCAGCAGGTGCTCGACATCCTGCGTGACGACGCGGCGCGGTGCTATGACCATTATCTCGAACTGCTCAACGAGGACGCGGCGGGTGGAACCGTCGATCCCGCGCGGCCGTCGATCGCGCGCGAACTGGCGCGCATGAACCTGCCGGTCAACATCATGACGCAGTTCTACTGGCAGATTAACCTGTGGAACCTGCTGCATTTCCTGCGCCTGCGCGCAGACAGCCACGCGCAGTACGAAATCCGCGCCTATGCCGACGCCATCCTCGGACTCGTGGAAAAATGGGTGCCGCTGACCTACGGGGCCTTCTGCGACTACATGCGCGACGCCGCCCTGCTGTCGGGTCCGGCGCTGCGGGTGCTGCGCGCGGTCATGGCGGGCAGGCCGGTGGATCCGAAGGCGGAGGGCCTGTCACGGCGCGAGATCACGGAGATTGCCACCCTGTTTCCCGAAATCGCACCCCGCCTGACTGGCGGCTGAGGACGGCTTCGCCCTCAACATCGCGTGACCCCGTCCCGCCCGCGCCGCGCGCCATGGCGCGGAGGGGACGGCGGACGCGGTGCTGGGGGGAGATGTGGATTCCCGGCCACACCTTTTGCGACAATCGCATGTTACGATGTCATTGCATGTCGGTGTGAAAACCCGGTTTACTCCCATGTCGTCATTGCAATGCAGGCACAATATCCGTCCGATCCCCCGCTTGCGGATTGCACAACGCCCATCCCATGCTAGAGAGGGACGCACGCGGGCATGGCCCACACAAGGTTTTATAAATACATAGCCTCCGGCGTTCTTCCGCCGGAACCTAGAAGACAGAGGGAAGCGGAAACGAGCATGCGCGCAGAGACAGGATCGAATTCTTCGTCGCCCCGCCCGTCCCCGCTTCCCCGTCGTCCGGCACTGCGTGTGGCCGGTGCGCTCATGGGCCTGCTGGCCCTGGCCGGATGCGCGACGCCACCGCCCAAGGATCCCGACGCGCTGGCGGAATACAACGAAGCCAACGACCGGTACGAGAAGATGAACCGCAAGGCGTTCGGCATCACCATGTGGGCCAACAAATATACGCTGCGCCCGGTCGCGAAGGCGTATATCTGGGCCGTGCCGCGCCCGCTGCGCAATTCGTTCGGCAACCTGTACCAGACCATGAACGAACCGGTCGTGTTCTTCAACGACGTGGGCGCGGGCAAGTCCCGCCGCGCGGGCGACGCCTTCGTGCGCTGGTGCATCAACATGACTGCGGGCATTGGCGGGCTGATCGATGTCGCCTCCTATGCCGGGTACAAGCATCATGACAACGATGCGGGCCTGACGATGGCGACATGGGGGGTTCCGTCAGGGCCTTACCTGTTCCTGCCGGTGCTGGGCCCGTCCTCCTTCCGTGATGGCATCGGCTATGGCATTGATGTCGGGCTTGCGCCATGGAACTACGTGCCGCGTGGTTATGGTCTGGTGACCTTCAACTGGGCCTACAGCATCATGGGCACCATCAACGGCATGGCCACCAATGTCGATGCGCTCGATCAGGTCCTGAAGGATTCGCTTGATCCTTACGCCACGATCCGCAGCGCCTACCAGCAGCAGCGCAAGGCGCAGGCGGCGGCCATCAAGGCCGACAACCGCGCCACGGTGCCGGACTGGTACAGCAACAGATAAAAAGAACCATACAGGGACACAGCGATGCAGACATCTTTCACCCGTCGCCATGCACTGGGTCTTCTCACGATCGCCGGCACCCTGTCGGTGACAGCCCCCGTCCATGCCGTTGACAGCGGTGCGCAGGCCCGCACGTTTGTCCATGATTTTGGAAACAAGCTGGTTGCCATCGTCAACAACGACATTTCCCTGTCGCAGAAGAAGCAGCAGATCGAGCCCCTGCTGGATCAGAACGTGGATGTCGATGCGATCGGCCGGTACTGCATCGGGCGGTACTGGCGTATCGCCACCCCGGAACAGCAGACCCACTACCTGCAACTGTTCCATCAGGTGCTGGTCAACGCCATCACGGACAAGATCGGCGATTATCGTGGCGTTTCCTTCACGGTGGGGCAGACCGCCCCCTCGGGCGAGGACATCGCGGTTTCCACCGTCATCAACCGCCCGGGGCAGCCACCCGCCAATACGGAATGGGTCATCAGTTCCAGCAGCGGTACGCCAAAGGTAGTGGATGTCGTGGGCGAAGGGGCCAGCCTGCGCCTGACGCAGCGGCAGGATTACAGTTCCTACATCGCGCGCAATGGCGGCAATGTCGATGCGCTGCTGCATGCCCTGACAAAGCAGCTTGCCAACCATCACTGAACAGGCGTGACCTGTGACGTGCCGGTGCGGGGTGGGACCATGTCCCGCCCCGTTCGGGTTTCAGGCCCCGTGATTGTTGGGCATCGATGCTGGCGTCCCAGGGCGCTGCCCCCTTGGGAACCATAGCTTCATGGAATCGGGAAGGCCGCCGCAGGAAATGGCCTTAAATTCAAAGAAGTTTTTGGTGAAGCTTTTTCCAGAAAGCTTCAGAAACCGCGGCCTTCGTGAAAAAAGTCAGAACAAAGCCATTTCTTATCAAGAGGCTGCCTCAGTGAATCACCGGCCCTGACATGACCACGGGACGGCGGACGCTGTGATAGAGCAGCATCTCCCGCCCGTCGGGGCCAGCATAATGCTGGCACAGGGCCATGCCGCTGCCGCCGATGATCTGGCGCCCCATGATGTCGCCATCAGGCACATGGGCGATCACGCGCTCCACCCCTGCATCATGGACAAAGGCCAGAGCGGCGCCCGCCGCCTCCCGCGTCAGGCCACGGCCCGCGCGCGTGGGGCACAGGGCGAATTCGAATTCGTAGCTGTCCCCCTGCCCACCGGGACGCACCCCGGCCATGCCCACGAAACGGCCCCTTTCACGCACGGCGAAAAGGCCCACGCCGTTGCGGCCCCAGCTAAAGATGCTTGCGGCCACATCGGCCTCGCTCTGCCCGCGTGAACGTATGCCGCAGCAGCGCACGCCCACGGCACCGGCATTGGCCTTCAGGCGCGCCACGTCATCAATGTCCCGCCATGAGACGGGGCTGAGTTCCAGTCGTCCGGTGCGAATGCGACGGTCCATGTGTAACCTCACCTCTGCATGGCGTGCCCTGATGCACGGATCAGGGCCGAACCGGGATATCATCCGGGGCACATATGCGGCGGGGGCGGCGCCCCATCTGATGATATCTGCGATGGACGGCGTTTGTCCCGCTTTTTATACCGCCCGTGCCAGATTCCCCGACCATGACGGGCCGGCCGCCCCCGTGCGGGGGCGCGCATACGGCCCCATGGCGGGCCATGACCATGGCGTGGCGCTGCATGGGTCATATGTGCGCAGGCCTTACGCCACGGCCATATTCCATTTGACAGGCCAAGGAATGATGGTCGATTTTACCACATATCATGACCGGCCCCATCATCTCTGACGATCCGCAGGCTACGGTTCATATGTTCCCCCTCAAGCGCATGCTTTCGATGCCTGAGGCGGCAGAACATATCGGAATCACCCCCTTTCGCCTGCGCTGTCTGCGGCTGGTGCGGACCGGACCCCACGCCGCCGTGAAGAATGCCCGTGAAATCCTGTTCCGAATCGAGGATCTGGATTCCTATGTCACCTCCCTTTACGAACGGGTAAATATTTCCAGCACCGAACAACTGCGCCACAGGAACGAATGGCGGGGACGGCTGTCGGGCATGCCGGAGGCGCAGCGGGGGCGGATGTACGACCCCTTCATGCAGATCCTGACCCGTGACCAGCTTCTTGAGGCGGGGGCCAACCGCGGGTTCCGCATCGCCTTCCTGGGCGGCCTGTTCGTGATTTTCCTGTCCCACACTCCCCTGTTGTGGCGTCTGTGACACCACACGCCACGACCCGCATCCACCCGACATTCCACCTGGTCCCCACATGACGCGACACCATGTTTTTCATGGGGGCTTTTTTATGGGACCGGGGCTGTTAATTCGCCATATGATCCGCTACCCAAAGATATTGGATGGCGGAACAATCATGGATTTGGATTATGACAGCTAAGCGCAATGCCGGGCTTGCCCCGACCCGTCAGCGGGCAGGGTTCGGACGCTGGGCCACGCTGGCGCTGGCGATGACCCTGGCGCCGGTTGCGGCAATGGCGCAGGGCGTGGCCCCCGGCGCGGAGCAGCCGCAGCAGCCGCCGGTCCTGCCGATGCCGGCGGTGCCGGAATTCAAGCCGCTGCCTGCTGGCGTGCGCCCCACGGCCCCCGTGATCGGCGTGTTCAATACCCAGATGATCATGGGACAGTCGGTCGCGGTACAGAAGATTGAAAAGGAACTCGGCACCCGGCGCGAGGCGCTTGTCAGTGACGTCCGGGCCGAGGAAACGCAGTTGCAGGGCATCCGCCAGGGCATCCTCAAGAGCGGCAAGGCCCCGACCCCGGCGCAGCAGCAGGAACTGCAGAAGCGCGTCATGGCGGACCGCACCAAGTTCGGCAACCGCAACCGTATCCTTGAAGAAGACGCGCAGGTCGGCCTGAATCAGGTGCAGCGCGAAATCCAGCAGATCGTCTCCGCCATCGCGCGGGCGCGCGGCATGACGATGGTGCTGCAGGCGGGCACGGCGGCGCTGCATGACAATACGCTCGACATCAGCAACGAGGTCGTCACCCACCTCAACACCACGCTGCCGTCGGTCTACATCCCCGGCCCCAACGAAGACCCCGAGGAAATCGCGAAGTCGGGCAAGTACCCCGTCGCGCCGTTCCAGATGAACGACCAGGGCGGCGAACAGTAAAAACCGTCTTTTAAAAACAGAAGTTTTCGGGTGCCGCCTTTTTTGAAAAGGCGGCGTTCTTCTGAAGCTTTTACCTATTTACGAAAGCAGGTCGGCGGGGAATGCGCCGCTGGCCTGCATCGCGTCCGCAGGCGACAGGCGCACCAGCAGTCCGCGCTTTCCGCCATTGATGACCATGTACGGCTCGGCCTGTGCTTCCTGCGCGATGGCGGTCGGGACCTGCTTCTTCTGCCCGAACGGACTGATGCCGCCCACCTTGAACCCGGTGGCGCGTTCGGCGTTGGGGGGCTTCATCATCTGCGCGGACTTGCCGCCGAATGCTGCGGCGACCTTCTTCATGCTGATGCTGCGGGCAACCGGCACGACCACGCAGGCACCCCGGCCATCAACCTCCACCATCAGGGTCTTGAAAACCCGCTCCGGCGGCTCCCCGATCGCCTGCGCTGCATGGTTGCCGACCTGATCGGCGCTGGAATCATATTCATACGGAACAACCGTATAGGCGACACCGGCCTCATCGAGGGCAGCCGTCGCGGGTGTGCTCTTGCTCATGTGGCGCAGTATAGGGGCAGATACGGTCCGATGCACAACCGGAATCGGTGCGGGCAGATGTCCTCAGGGCTCTGCCCTGAAACCCGCCAAAGGGCATTGCCCTTTGGAAACCATGACTTTGCGCAGGCGGAATACCACGACAGCATATTCCTGAATTTATAGAAGTTTTTGGTGAAGCTTTTTTCAAAAAGCTTCAGAAGAACAGCCTCACCCCTGCTGCACAACAGGCATGGCAGCAATCCGCTGCCCCTGTCGCATTTCACCGGGCAGGCACAGCGGCACGATCTGCCGCGCCACCTGTTCAGGGCGCGGCAGGGGCGCGGGATCACCGCCGGGCATGGCCTGCCGGCGCATTCGTGTCGCGACGATTCCGGGGTCGAACAGGTTGACCCGCAGGCCCGACGTGGCGGGTATTTCGCATGCCCATGTCCGCACCAGCGCGTCCTGCGCCGCGCGTGACGCCGCCACCATGCCCCAGAACGGGGCAGGTGCGCTGGCATGGGCATCGGTCAGGAACACGGCGCGCCCATGCGGCGCATGTTCCAGCAGGGGGGCGGTCGTGCGGATCAGACGCCATGCCGCCGTGGTGTTCAGCGCAAGGCAGTCCTGCCACGCCCCCACATCCATATGGGTCACGGGCGTCAGCACCCCCAGCGTCGCGGCACAGTGGACAAGGATATCAAGCCGCCCGAACCGGGCCATGACCGACGGGCCAAGCATGTCGAGTGCTGCGCCATCGGCAAGGTCCATCGGCAGCAGCGTCGCCCCCGCGCCACCACAGCGCGCGGCAATCAGGTCGTCGGTGCGTTCCAGTCCGCCCACCGTCCGGGCCACGAGGATGCAGTGCGCGCCCGCCCCGGCCAGGGCGCAGGCCACGGCGCGCCCGATACCCCGGCTTGCGCCGGTCACCAGCGCGACCGTCCCCTCAGGCAACTGGCGCGCAGACGGCGGTGTCACGCCGGGACGTTGGGATGTTCAGCGTTATAGTCCACCAGTTCGATGGGATAGTCGCCGGTGAAGCAGGCATCGCAATACCGGTTGCACGCCCCGTCGCGATCCTTGTAACCCAGCGCGCGATACAGGCCGTCAAAGGAAATGAACGCCAGCGAATCCACACCGATCAGTTCGGCCATTTCCTCAAGGTTATGCTGCGCCGCCAGCAGTTTGCTGCGTTCGGGCGTGTCGATGCCGTAGAAGCACGAATGCATCGTCGGCGGGGAGGAAATGCGCATATGCACTTCCTTCGCCCCCGCCGCGCGCACCATGTCCACGATCTTGCGCGAGGTGGTGCCACGCACGATCGAATCATCCACCAGGATCACCCGCTTGCCATCCAGAACCGGGCGGTTGGTGGAATGTTTCAGCTTCACCCCAAGGTTGCGGATCTGGTCGGTGGGTTCGATGAAGGTGCGGCCGACATAATGGTTGCGGATGATCCCCAGTTCGAAGGGAATGCCGCTGGCAACGGAATAGCCCATGGCCGACGGCACGCCGGAATCGGGAACCGGCACGATCACGTCCGCCTCCACCGAGCTTTCACGCGCCAGTTCGACGCCAATCTGCTTGCGCGTGTCATACACCGCCTTGCCATCCATGACGGAATCGGGCCGCGCGAAATAGATGTATTCGAACACGCAGAAACGCGACTGCTTGGTGTTGAATGGCCGGATGGAGCGGATGCCCTCGTCATTGATGACGACAATCTCGCCCGGTTCGACGTCGCGCACGAACTCCGCCCCGACGATGTCCAGCGCGCAGGTCTCGCTCGCCAGCACCCAGGTCGGGCCTTCGCCCTCCTCGCCGGGGATCTGCCCCAGGATCAGCGGGCGCACGCCCAGCGGGTCACGCACGCCCATCAGCGCATCACGCGACAGCGCCACCAGCGAATACGCGCCCAGCACCTGCTTGAGCGCGTCGATCAGGCGGTCTTCCACACTCGCATACAGCGAAATGGCGATCAGGTGGATGAACACCTCGCTGTCGGTCGTGGACTGGAAGATGCAGCCACGGCGCACCAGCGCCTTGCGCAGGGTTTCGGCATTGGTCAGGTTGCCGTTATGCGCCACCGCAAGGCCGCCGAATTCGAAATCGGCGAACAGGGGCTGCACATTGCGGATCAGGGTCGCGCCCGTGGTGGCGTACCGGTTATGGCCCACCGCGCTGTGGCCCGGCAGGGTGGCCATCACCTGCGCATCGCCAAAGACGTCGCCCACCAGGCCCAGTCCCTTGTGCGTGTGGAAACGCTCACCGTCATACGACACGATGCCGGTGGCTTCCTGCCCGCGATGCTGCAGCGCATGCAGGCCCAGCGCCGTCAGCGCCGACGCCCCCTTGGTGTTCCACACACCAAAGACGCCACATTCCTCATGCGGCTTGTCATCGTCATGCCATTGGGCCGGAACGTCATCGTTCGGCGCGCATGCCTGCATGGGAGAACCGGACGAGGCGGAGAAGCGGATGCGGGACATGGATCAGCGATCTTTCCTTGGCGGACAGCGGCGGCGGGGACCGGCGGAAGGTTCAGATTGGCGCGTCATGACGCGTTCGCGCCGGTTGCGCAAGGTGTGGCGTGATGGAATCGGACGTAAAATGCGACAGGTATGTCGTACTGTCGCCAATAAGGGGGACAATCCGGCTGTCATTCATGGCATCGGGCCATGTGTCCTGCGGCATGAGGAAACACACCGCCATATACAGCACAAGCAGGCAGGCATACCCGCGCAGCACCCCGAATAGCAGCCCCAGCATCCTGTCGATTCCCCCCAGGACGGAGCCACGCACGGCCTGACCCGACAGATGGGCCGTCATGGTGAAAACGACAAGGAGCGCGATGAACATTATCCCCAGCGCCGCCGCACGCGCCAGCAAGGGCGTGTGCACCCATTGCGCGGCATAGGGGATCAGGAAACCGTGCCAGCTAAAGGCCAGGATGCCCGCCATCGTCCACGCGGCAATGCCAAGCACTTCGCGCGAGAAGCCGCGTACGGCGCCGACCACCGTCGAAAGTCCGACAATGGACAGGCAGGCAATGTCGATCCAGTTCATCCGCCACAAGACAGGCAAGGAGGGACCGACCGGGGGAAAATCCTGCGCGCCGGGGGGGCGGACACGCAGCGGGCATGGACCCGATCCATGGATCGCGCTGTTCCTTCTGCTCCGGCGGGAATAAGGGCACCTGCACCTGTGGCGATGCCCCGCCGCCGGGGTGCTTATGCCACCTGCCCGTTCCGGTTCATAGGGGGAAAAACCATCAATTCCCCCGCGCAGGCGTGACGCAGCGCGTGGGCGGCAAAACCGATGGGAGAAGATTAAAAGTTTTTGGGTGTCGCCTTTTTTCAAAAAGGCGACGTTCCGTGAAGCTTTTTGAAAAAAGCTTCACCAAAAACTTCTTTTACTTTCAGTGTATTACGTAAGCACGGCTTATGGCAGCTTGGTGGTGCGGATCTTCCACGGGCGGCGGCGCAGGGCGGGGGCGGCGCTGCGGCGTTCGGCCGTATTCAGCGCCAGCAGCAGGTTGCCCATGCGCGTGCGACGGTCAAGTTCGATCCAGATATCCTCCGGGTCGATCCCGCAGGCCACCCATGTCCGCACCAGTTCCGACAGGACATCGGCGCTGTGGCGCACCAGTGCGCCATGATCCTCGCTCATCAGGGCGATCAGGCACTGTTCGGCCTGGATGGTGAACTGCCGGGCCGCCGCACGGATATGCGCCAGTTCACGCGCATCGGGCGCAATACCGGCACGCGCGGCGCCATCATTCCCCGCACGCGCGCGCAGACCTTCATAAAGCCGCGTCATCACCGCCCCGGCCCGCAGGCCAGAATCCGGATCGGCACTGTCATGGTCGTCGGGATGGGACATGTCCCGATGATGGGGGCCAACAGGTTCGCGGTCAACAACGTGCGCGCGGCATCACCCGCGCGCACGGCGCGACCCTTCAGATGGAGAAATACTTGGCGTGGGGATTGAGGATCACCAGCGCCGAGGTGGACTGTTCGGGGTGCAACTGGAACCCGTCGGTCAGCGTCACGCCAATCTTTTCGGCATCCAGCAGCTTGAGGATCGGTTCCTGCTCCTCAAGGCGCGGGCAGGCGGGATAGCCGAAGGAATAGCGCGACCCGCGATAGCCCTGCTGCAGCAGTTTATTCATATCGCGCGCATCCTCCGCCGCGAAACCGAGTTCGGCGCGGATGCGCTTGTGGGTGTATTCGGCCATCGCCTCCGCCATCTCCACCGACAGGCCGTGAAGGTAGAGGTAATCCTGGTACCGGTCGGCCTCGAACCACTGGCGCGCGATGTCGGACGCCTTCTGCCCCACGGTCACGACCTGCAGGCCGATGACGTCACGCTGCGCATCGTCCACATCGCGCACGAAATCGGCGATGCATTCCCCATCCGCGCGTGGCTGGCGCGGCAGGGTAAAGCGCGCCACCTGCGTCGTGCCATCGGTGTCGAACAGGATCAGGTCGTTCCCCTCGCCCGCCGCCTTCCAGTAGCCATAGGACGCCTGCGGGCGCAGGATGTCGTCCTGCGCACACATCGCCAGCATCCGGCGCATGACCGGGCGCAGTTCCTTGCGCGCCCAGACCATGAAATCCTCCAGGGAACGGCCCTGTTTGCGAAAGCCCCACTGGAACTGGTACAGCGACCGTTCATTGAGGAACGGCAGCACCGCCTCCGGCGTGGCCTCGAGCACGCGCGGCCCCCAGAAGGGCGGCGTGATGACGGGTTCGTCACGCGTCAGGCGTTCGCGCCGCGCCCGGGCGGCCGGGATGTCGGCGGGGGCAAAGCCACGGTTTTCCGCCTGCTCCAGGTCACGCGGCGTACTGCGTGTCGCCTTGGTCGCACGGCGCGACTGGATGGCGGCGATATAGGCGTCGAATTCGCCCTTCACCACTTTGTCCATCAGCGAAAGCCCGTCGAATGCGTCGCGGGCATAGGCCACGCGCCCGTCCTCGCCATAGGCGGCGGCGCAGTCTTCCTCCACGTAATTGCGCGTCAGCGCGGCACCGCCAAGCAGGACCGGCGTCTCGATCCCCTGCCGGTTCATCTCCTCCAGGTTTTCGCGCATGATGACGGTCGATTTCACCAGCAGGCCGGACATGCCGATCGCATCGGCCCCATGTTCGCGCACGGCGGTAATCATGTCCGCCACCGGCACCTTGATGCCAAGGTTGACCACGCGATAGCCATTGTTGGTCAGGATGATGTCCACAAGGTTCTTGCCGATGTCATGGACGTCGCCCTTGACCGTCGCCAGCACCATGGTGCCGCGCGTCTGGCCTTCCTTGCGCTCCATGTGCGGCTCCAGCCACGCAACCGCGGCCTTCATCGTCTCGGCCGACTGCAGAACGAAGGGCAACTGCATCTTGCCCGCGCCGAACAGTTCGCCCACCACCTTCATCCCGTCAAGCAGGACGGTGTTGATGATGTCCAGCGGCGCCATGTCGCGCATCGCCTCGGCCAGGTCATCCTCCAGCCCCTTGCGGTCGCCATCGACGATGCGGTCCTTCAGGCGTTCGGGCGCCGTTTCGGCACGCACCTTCTTCACCGCGTCGGCGGCCTTGCGGTCGGCAAACAGTTCAAGCATGCGCTGCAGCGGGTCGTACCCCTCGGCGCGGCGGTCGAAGATCAGGTCCTCGGCCACCTTCACCTCTTCCTCCGCGATCAGGTGCAGCGGACGGATCTTGGAGACATGGACGATCGCCGCCGTCATGCCCGCGCGCACCGCATGGTCGAGGAAGACGGAATTGAGCACCGCGCGCGCCGCCGGGTTCAGGCCGAAGGAAATGTTCGACAGGCCCAGCACGATCTGGATATCGGGGAATTTCTCATGGATCAGGCGGATGCCCTCCAGCGTCCACAGCCCCAGCTTGCGGTCGTCCTCCACCCCGGTGCCGATGGTGAAGGTCAGCGGGTCGATCATCAGGTCGGACTGCGGCAGGCCGTGCTTGTTGCAGGCATAATCCACCAGGCGTTCGGCAATCCGCAGCTTGTCTTCGGCAGTCTTGGCCATCCCCACTTCGTCGATGGTCAGCGCAATGACCGACGCGCCGAACTTGCGCGCCAGCTTCAGGCGGTCATTGGCCGCCCCCTCCCCATCCTCGAAATTGATCGAATTGATGATCGGCTTGCCGCCATGCAGCTTCAGCGCGGCCTCGATGACCGGGGTCTCGGTCGAATCGATCACCAGCGGCGCATTGACCGAGGAGGTGAAGCGGGTGATGACCTCGTTCATCTCGCGCATTTCGTCGCGCCCGACGAAGGCGGTGCAGACATCGAGCGCATTGGACCCTTCGGCCACCTGTTCGCGCCCGACGGCGACACACCCGTCCCAGTCGCCGGCTTCCTGCAACTGCCGCCATTTCTTCGACCCGTTGGCGTTGCAGCGCTCCCCGATGGAGAAGTAGCTGTTTTCCTGCCGCAGCGGCACCTGCGAATACAGGCTCGCGACCGAGGGGACCCACACCGGCCTGCGCGGCACGGGCGCGGGGCGCAGGGTGCGGCCCGTCGCTTCTGCGCGGCGGCGCAGCATCGCGTCGAGCGCCTGCGTATGCGGCGTGGACGTGCCGCAGCACCCGCCGATCAGGTTCAGCCCGTCCTCGACGATGAAGCGTTCCACCCATGTCGCCATGTCCTGCGGCGTCAGGGGATAATGCGTCTTGCCATTGACCAGTTCGGGCAGCCCCGCATTGGGCTGGACCGAGATCATGCCCGGCCAGTTTTCCGACAGCCAGCGCACATGCTCGGCCATTTCCTGCGGCCCCGTGGCGCAGTTCAGGCCCATCACCGGCACGTCGAGCGCATTGATGACCGTCGCCGCCGCCCCGATGTCGGGCCCGACCAGCAGCGTTCCGGTGGTCTCCACCGTGACCTGCACGAAAATGGGGGTGTCCGTGCCCAGTTCGGCGCGCGCGATCTTGCCCGCGTTGACCGCCGCCTTGATCTGCAGCGTGTCCTGGCACGTCTCGATCAGCAGGCAGTCCACGCCGCCTTCGATCAGGCCACGGCACTGTTCTGTCAGCCCGGCTTCGAGCGTATCGTAATCGATGTTGCCCAGCGACGGCAGCTTCGTCCCCGGCCCGACCGATCCCACGACATAGCGGTGGCGCCCGTCCGAAAACTGCTCCGCCGCCTCGCGGGCAAGGTGGGCGGCCGTGCGGTTGATTTCGCGCGCCCGGTCGGACAGCCCGAATTCGCCCAGCGTGATGGGGGAGCCACCAAAGCTGTTGGTCTCCACCATGTCGGCCCCGGCCTCGAAATAGCCACGGTGGATTTCGCGCACCAGTTCGGGCCGCGACAGGTTCAGGATCTCGGTGCAGTTTTCCTGGCCCCAGTAATCACGCTCCACCTCCAGGTCCAGAAGCTGAACGCGCGATCCCATCCCGCCGTCACACAGCAGGACCTGATCACGAAGGGCGTCAAGGAGATGGGGACGAGTGGTCATGGGTATCCTGATCTGTCATATGCGCAAAGGGTGCCGCCGTACCGGAACACGAAGGCATGGAAGGGGACGGAACACCCGCGGCATCGCAAACATGCCGGTTCATGCCCATCTTATTCCCCTACTCCCGCATGCCTGTCCAGTTCAGGGATGCGTCCATAACGCATTTCGCGCCGATCGGTCCCCCGCGCCATGCCCGCCCGCATGACGGGGCGGCGGACGGACGGCACGCACGATATCGCAAAGGACACCTGCGCATGCCCGACATCGCGCCCCGGCCCCGGACGAAAGCCTCTGAAACGAAAGGCCCCGATATGCAAGACGATGACGGACGCATCCGCCTTGACCTGTGCGGACCCGGCGCGCTGCCCCCCGACGCCCGCGCCGTGCTGGTGCGCGTGGGGCCTGACGCCCCGGCCGCGGCACAGGCCCGGGGATGGGCGGCGGTCGTGCCCTTCGCCCCGCCCGCGCCCACCGCGTTCGGGCACGGGGCGGGATGCGGGTGCTGCCTCGGGCGGGGGGGAATCGGCACGCTGCTTGGCGACCTGTTCCGCAGGCGCGCGACGGGGGACATCGCGTGGTTCGCGCGCGTGGTGGTCATGGCCGACGCGGCATCCCTGCCCGCGCTGCGCCGTGACGTCACGACCGATATCGTCGTGCGCGCCCGCTATCGCGCGACCGACGAACAGACGGGTGAAAACGCCTAGCCGCCGTTAAGAAACATTTTGCTTTCTGGACCTAGTTTGCAGGCTTCATTTGACGACAGCATTGCAAGCAGGGGATCACCGTGGGCGCTCTGGACCCGAAGACAGATCCCGCCCTTCCCCCACCGGAGGATGAACCCCACGCACCCGTCATGGTACGGCTGCAGGCGGTGGTTCGGGCGGCAAAATTTCATGGTATCGACCTTGAGGCCCGTGATTACCGGGCGGAACCGGGTGAAGAGGTCCCCTCCGTCGCGTCCCTTGCCCGCTGGCTGGAGGAAAACGGCCTGAGCGCTCGCGGCATGCACCTGCAATGGTCAACGCTGGTGCAGATGCGCGACGTCCCGCCGATCGTGCTGATGTTCACCGACGGGTCGGCCGGCCTGATGGTCGGCGCGGACGCGGGCGATGGCGTCGTATGGCTGGTGGACCCGTTCGCCCCGGACGGCAGCGCGCCGGTGGCGGTGGACGGACTGCGCATGGAACAGGCATGGACCGGCGATGTCCTGCTGGTGCGCGCCCGCAGCGAGACACGCCAGGCCGAACCGCCGATCGACGCCACGTGGCTGGCGCATATGGTGATGGGCGAACGCGCCCTGCTGCGCAACATCATCCTGGCGTCGATGGTCATCAGCATCCTTGCGATCTTCCCGCCGCTGATCGTCATGCAGGTGATCGACCGGGTGGTGAACTACCACTCCATGTCAACGCTGATCTCCATCAGCGGGCTTGTCATCGTCATGAGCCTGTATGAAATCCTGCTCAGCTACGGGCGGCGGGAACTCACGCTGGTCATCAGCACGCGCCTCGACACGAAAATCTCGCTTGCGGTGTTCGACAGGCTGCTCGCGCTGCCGCTGGAGTTCTTCGAACGCGCGCAGGCAGGCAACGTCATCGGCCGCGTGTCCGCCATCTACAAGGTGCGGCAGTTCATGACCGGGCGGCTGCTGTCCACCTTCCTCGACCTCTTTACGCTGGTGGTGATCCTGCCGGTGCTGTTCTGGCTCAGCGCGACGCTGGCGTGGATGACGCTGGCGGCGGCGGGGGCGATCGGGCTGGTGGTCGTGATCGGCATGACCCCGATGGGACGGCTGGTGGGGCGGCAGGTCAATGCCGAGATGGCGCGCAACGCCGTCATGTATGAAACCGTCTCGGGCATCCGCACCATCAAGACGCTGGCGCTGGAACCCAGCCGCCGCCGCCTGTGGGACGAACGCACCGCCGATGTCGTGCGCACGTCGCTGGCATCAGGGCGGATGGGCAACTGGATCAACACGATGGTCATGCCGCTCGACCTGTTCATCAATCGCGGCATCATCCTGATCGGGGCGTACCTGGCCATTTCCTCCACCTCCACCGGGCTGGAGGCAGGCGCGCTGATGGCGTTCACCATGCTTGGCGGCCGGGTCGCCGCCCCTCTGGTGGGGATGGCGCGCCTGATCGACGACCTCAACGATGTCCGCGCCTCCCTGGGCGAAGCCGGGTCGGTGCTGAACCGTCCCACCGAAACGCAGGCGCTGACCACCGGCATGCGCCCGGCCATCCATGGGGCGCTGTCCTTTGTCGATGTCTGCTTCACCTATCCCGGCGCACCGACGCCCGCGCTGTCGGATGTCACGTTCAACGTCCCGGCGGGCACGATGCTGGGCCTGGTGGGACGCAGCGGGTCGGGCAAGTCCACGATCACGCGCCTGCTGCAGGGTGTCAGCCGGTCCTATACCGGCTACCTGCGGCTTGACGGGATCGACCTGCGCGAAATCAACCTGACCTACCTGCGGCGTTCGTGCGGGGTGGTGCTGCAGGACAATTTCCTGTTCCGCGGCACCATCCGCGACAACATCGTCGCAGGCCGCCCCGGCCTGACGATGGAGGCGGTGGTCCGCGCCGCGCGCCTTGCCGGGGCGGAGGAATTCATCGAACGCATGCCCGCAGGGTATGAGACATGGATCGAGGAAGGCTCCACCAACATCTCCGGCGGGCAGCGCCAGCGCCTCGCCATCGCGCGCGCGGTGATTTCCGATCCGCGCCTGATGATCCTTGACGAGGCGACCTCCGCCCTCGACCCCGAGAGCGAGGCGCTGGTCAACGCCAACCTGCAGCGCCTTGCGCGCGGGCGCACGATGGTCATCGTCTCGCACCGGCTGTCGTCGCTGATGGAATGTGACCAGATCTGCGTGATGGACCAGGGGCATGTGGTCGATATCGCCCCGCACGCGGTCCTGCTCCGCCGTTGCGAGATCTACCGCACGCTGTGGATGCAGCAGAACCGCCACCAGTCCGCGCCGCCCGACATCGCGGAGGCGGACATGCTGCCCGACCTTCATGAGTCCGAAGAATGAGCGAGCGCGACATGACCCCCCATGATGCCGACACCCCGGACGGGACGCACGACGCGACCGCCAACGCCAGCCGCGGGCTTGCCCGCCTGCTGCCCGCCACCGATGCCGGTGCGACGGCGATGCCGCCCGGCCTGCTGGAGTTCTATTCGCCCAGCGCCGCGCTGATCGACATGCCGCCGCAGGATGCGGCGCTGTACATCATCTGGGTGATCGGCGGCCTTGCGATCGCGGGGCTGCTGGTGATGACGTTCCTGCCGCTGGACCGGGTAGTCACGACGAACGGGCGGCTGGTCGCGGCCGACGGCACCCTTGTCGTGCAGCCGCTCGAGACGTCGATCATCCGTTCGATCAACGTGCATGAGGGCGACATCGTCCATAAGGGCGACATCCTCGCGGAACTCGACCCCACGCTGAGCGACGCCGACGTGGAGAACATGCGCAAGCAGGCCGCGTCCTACCGCGCGGAAGTGGCGCGCCTGTCGGCGGAGGCGGCGGGACGGGACTATGCCCCGGACATGTCCGACCCCGCCTCGGTGCAGGAGGCGGCGGATTTCATGCGCCGCAAATCCGAATATTCCGCCAAGGTCGCCAATTACGACCGCCAGGTGGCCGGCCTGCAGAGCGACCTGCAGGGATACGAGGCCAGCACGGCGATGTATGCCGCCCGCGCAAAGGTGGCGAGCGACGTACGCGACATGCGCGAACGCCTGCAGCGTGAACAGGTCGGCAGCCGCCTGTCCACCCTCGCCTCGCAGGACAGCCTGATGGAGGTCGTGCGCTCGCAGATCACCGCGCGCCACGATGCGGAGGCCACGCGCGCACGTCTGGACGCGATGAAGGCGCAGCGCGACGGCTATATCGGCAACTGGCAGGCGACGGTGTACCAGGACCTCAGCGTGGCGCAGCATCACCTTGCCGATGCCGACAGCAGCTATCGCAAGGCGATGCTGCATCACACGCTGGTGCAGATGCGCGCGCAGAAGGACGCCGTGGTGCTCAGCATCGCGCGCCTGTCCACCGGGTCGGTGCTGCAGGCGGCCTCCCCACTGATGACGCTGGTCCCGATCGACGGGCGGCTGGAGGTGGAATCCGTGATGCGGGGGCTGGATGTCGGCTATGTCCGCACCGGCGACAGGGCGCTGCTGAAATTCGCGGCCTTCCCCTATACGCAGTATGGCGGGGCGGACGCCACGGTGCGCGTCATCAGCGCGGATTCCTTCGCGGGTGGTGGCACGAACGTCGCAGGCGGCATGACGGCGCAGGAAGGCGGCACCTCCGACACCTCGGGCGATCCGCAGGCGGCCTATTACCGCGTGCGCCTGGCGATCGACCGCTACAGCCTGCACGGGGTTCCCCCCTTCTTCCGCCCACAGCCCGGCATGCCGGTGGAGGCGGACATCCATGTCGGCCGGCGCACCATCATGCAGTACCTGCTCAACAAGCTGATCCCTGCGATGACCAATGGCATGCGTGAGCCCTGATTTGTCGGCACCATGAAAATCTCGCGCATTTTCGACCGTTTTTTCGCGGGCATCGCGCCGGGGGCCGCCTATGAGCACGCCTGCCGCCTGCTCGAAGGCGGGGAGGCCGCGCGCGGCTTCGCCCTGCTGGGGCAGATGGCGCGCGACGGCATGGCGCAGGCGCAGTTCCGCGTGGCGCAGGCCTATCTCGACGGTCTCGGCACCGCGCCGAGCGTGCCCGAGGGCGCGCGCTGGCTGCGGCGCGGGGCGCAGGCGGGGCATCCGGAATCCTGCTTTGCCTTTGGCATGCTGCTGCTGCTCGACATCGCGCACACTGACCCGGCGCGCACCTTGCTGCCCGGCGGGGATGCGCCCCCCGTCCCCGCCCATGACCCGGTGGAGGCAACGCGCTGGATCGGGCGCGCCGCCGAACTGGGCCTGCCTGATGCGCAGGCGCTGTATGGCCACCTGCTGGCCCATGGCCCGGAGGAGGTGCGCGACCTTGCGGCAGCACGGGAATGGAGCACCCTTGCCGCCGAAGCCGGATGCGCACAGGGCTATCTGGGGCTGGGGCTTGCCCGGCTAGACACGGATGCCGCGGCGGCAATGGACGCCCTGCACAAGGCCGCGGCGGAGGGACTGGGCAGTGCGTGCTACGTGCTGGGCATGCTGCATGAAACCGGGCGGGGGGGAGAGATCGACCTCGCGGCGGCGGCGCGGATGTACCAGCAGGCGGCGGAGCAGGATATCCGTCCCGCCTGCGCACGCTATGGCATGGCGCTGCTGCGCGGGCGGGGGGTGGCGCGCGATGTCCTGCGGGCGGAGACATGGCTGCGCCGCGCGGCCCTGCAGGGCGACCGCGAGGCCGCGATCGTGGTGGGCGACCTGCATGCGCGCGGCATCGCGGAAATGGCCAGCGACCATGAGGCGATGTCATGGTACCGCCGCGCGGCACAGGCCGGGCGCGCCGACGCCTGCCGCATGATGGCGGTGATGTGCATGTCCGGCCGTGGCCTGCCCGCCCCGGACCCACGGGCGGCGGCGCACTGGCTGCGCCGTGCCGTCACGTGCGGGGACGGTGCGGCGACGGCGGACCTTGCCGCCGTGCTCGACAGCATGACGGGCGGGCCCGGTCCCGATGCCATACGGGACGGGGATGAAGGCGGGCATGATGCCCTGACAGACGGGTTCGCACGCGCGGCGGATGCGGGCGATCCGGTCGCGGCCTTCAATTACGCCAAATGCCTGCTGGAGGGATTCGGCCATGCCCCCGATCCCGCACACGCCGCGCACTGGATGCAACATGCGGCGCAGGCCGGCGTGGTCAATGCGCAGTACTGGTACGGGCGCATGCTGCTGGGCGGACAGGGCGTTGCGGCCGACCCGGTGGCGGCGCGCCACTGGATCATGCAGGCGGCCCGCGCCGGCATGGCGGAAGCGCAGGCCGCCGCCGCACAGATGCATGTGACGGGACAGGGCGGCCCGCGCGACCATGATGCGGCACTGGCGCTGTATCATCAGGCCGCGCAGCAGGGACAGGCCGACGCCATGTTCTCGCTCGGCGCGATGTATGGCGGCGGGCACGATATCCCGACCGACCGCACACAGGCCCAGCACTGGTTCACGCAGGGCGCGCAGGGGGGAAACGCGCTGGCGCAACTCATGCTCGGGCGCTACCTCGCCCGGGGGCTTGCGGGCACGGCGGACCCTGCGCGCGCGCGCCTGTGGCTGCAGCGCGCACAGGCGCAGGGGGTAACGCAGGCGGCGCAGGATCTGGCCCGCCTGCCTGCCGCCACGGCGGATGCCGCCCCACCTGCCGGTGCCACACCGGACGCGCCGCCCGAGGCACAGGCCCCGCAACATGTCGCACGATGACGTTGCGGCACCCCCGTCCCCCGGTGATGAGGCCTCCGGCGACGAGACCGCCAGGGGCGACGCCCATGCCGCCCTGCGCCATGCCCAGTCCCTGATCGCGCGGGGGGAGGACGCCGCCGCCCGCCCCTGGCTGGACCGGGCGTGGCGTCTTGCGCCGCAGGATGCGGGGATCGGGTTCGCGCTGGCGGTCGGGCGGATGGGCATGGGCGACCATGCGGGCGTCGTGCGCCTGCTGCACCCCATGCTGCGACAGCATGATTTCCGCGAGGGCTGGACGCTGCTGGCGCTGGCGCACATCGCGCTGGCGCAGTGGGAGGAAGCCCGCACGGCCGTCAGCCATGTGCTGTCGCGCCACGGGTTCGATACCGCCATCGGGGAGTGCGCCACACGGACCTGTAGCGCGCTGGGACTGCCCGGATGGGTGGGCATGGCAGGCGACGGGACGCTGCACTGGGGCGGACTGCCCGACGGGGCGGCGCCCGTGCTGCACGGGGGAAAACACACCCCGGACCTGCGTCGGGGCCGCAGGTCGCCCACATCATGCCTGCTGCCCCCGCGCGCGCGCCGCGCGGCGACGATGGAGGCCACGGACCGGCAGGGGCGCGCCCTGCTGGGCAGTCCGCTGCACCCTGCCGTCATCCGCCGTACCGTCGGGGCCGTCCGGCTGGATCGTGGCGGGATCAGCGGCTGGGTCTGGCATCCGGCGGACCCGGCGCACGCACCACGCATCACGCTCCGCGATGGGGAGGGACGCGTGCTGATGCCGCCATTCGACGCCACGCGGGATGCCGTGCCCTGTCCCGGCCTGCCGCCACTGGCGCGGCCGCGTGCGGTGCGTATCGCGCGCGCCGCCCTGCCCGCCAGCGGCAGCGTGCATGTACAGACCAGTGACGGCCGCGACATGGCGGGCAGTCCGATCCTGCTTGGCCCCCTGCCCGCCCCGCAGCGCGCCGGCACGACAAAGGCCGGCGCGCGGTGCCGCCACATCCCGCGACATGGCGGCAGGGTGCATGTCATCATCCCGGTCCATGGCAGCCGCGACCTGACGCTGGCCTGTCTCGACAGTGTGCTGCACGCCCCTCCCCAACCCGCAAGCGGCATCGTCATGTCGGTCATCGTCGTCGATGACGCGACGCCGGACGCCCTGCTGCGCGCGGATCTGGACCGGATGGCCGCGACCGGGGCGATCACGCTGCTGCGCCATGCGGCCAACAGGGGGTATCCCCATGCCATCAATACGGGACTGGCGCAGGCGGGCGGAACGGATGTCGTCCTGCTCAACAGCGATACGCTCGTCGCACCGGGATGGCTCGACGAACTGGCGATCGTGGCCTACGGGCGGGCGGAAACCGGCACCGTCACGCCCTTTTCCAACGATGCCAGCATCCTGACATGGCCCGACCCGCAGGCCGACGGCCACACCGCACCGCCCCCCGATGCACGGCAGGTCCGCATGTTGATGGAGGCCGCGCGCACCGCCAATGCGGGCCGGGCGGTGGACATTCCCACCGGGCACGGGTTCTGCATGTTCATCCGCCATGACTGCCTGAACGCCACCGGCCCCCTGCGCACCGACCTGTTCGCCCATGGGTATGGGGAGGAGAACGATTTCTGCATGCGGGCCACGCGACTGGGATGGCGGCATGTCGCGGCCCCCGGCGCGTTTGTGGGGCATGTCGGCGGCGCATCGTTCGGGGTGGCGCGACAGACGCTGATGCAGCGCAACCTGTGGCTGATCAACCGTCTCTATCCCGGCTATGACGCCCTGATCCGCGACCATGTGGCGCGCGACCCGCTGGCCCCCGCGCGGCGGCGCATGGGGGTGGTGCTGTGGCGGCGGATGTCGCGGGCGCAGGGGTTTTCACGCGCCGTCGTGCTGGCCACGCACGCCATGAGCGGCGGGGTGGACCGTGTCATCACCGATCGCGCACGGATGTGGCGGGCACGCGGCCTGCGTCCGCTGATCCTGCGTCCCGTCGCGGATGCCACCCGCGATACCGTCGGCTTCCGCATCGAGGAAGACAGCGACGGGACGCAGGGGCTGAAGATGCCGGTGCTGGAATTCCGCTGGCCCGCGGAACGCGATGCGCTGCTGGCCTTCCTGCGGACCGAGGGCGTGCGCACTGTCGAATGGCATCACGCGCTGGGCCATGGCGCGCGCCTGCGTGAACTGTGCGCGGCCCTTGGCGTGCCATACGAGATGTATGTGCATGATTATGCGGGGCTGTGCCCGCGCATCGTCATGGTCGGCCCGTCCGGCCGGTATTGCGGGGAACCGGACATCGCGGGCTGCACACGATGTATCGCGACACTGGGCAACCTGCTGGACCCGGAGGAGGATGGCGGCATCATCGCCCTGCGGGAGCGGTTCGGAGGCGACATGGCGCGCGCGCGGCGGGTCATCGTGCCGTCGCACGATGTCGCACGCAGGCTGGCGCGGTATTTCCCGGCACAACCCTTACAGGTCCGCCCGCCGGAGGATGACCGTCCCACGCTTTCGCTCCCGATGCTTGTCGCCGCCACGCCCCTGCCGCCGGACATGCAGGTCGTGGCGCCACGTCTGCGCACGCAGCGGGTGCGTGTCCTTGTCGTGGGCGCGATCGGCATGGAAAAGGGTTACGACATCCTGCGCGATGCGGCGCGCGATGCCCGGGCGCATGGCCTGCCGGTGGAATATGTCATCGCCGGATACAGCGCCAATGACGCGGAACTGCTGGCGACGGGGCATGTCTTCATCACCGGGCGGTACGACCGGGCGGAGGCGCTGGCCCTTGTCCGCGCGCAGCAGGCGGATGTCGGGTTCGTGCCCTCCGTCTGTCCCGAGACATGGTGCTTCACGCTGGGGCTGCTCTGGCGCGCGGGCCTTGCGGCCGTGGCGTTCGACATCGGGGCGGTGGCCGAACGTCTCCGCGCGACGGGGCGGGGCGTGACGCTGCCGCTGTCGATGGGCGTTCACCAATTGAACATGTTTTTCATGTCTTATGCCACCCACACACCGCCGCCCTGACCGGTGCGGCGCACCCGAACACGACACGCGACACAGCCAACAGGGGAAATCCGGCCTTGATCCGCAACCCGGCCCATGCCCGGCCTTCGACATGCCTTGCGCGGCACGCACGCGCGCGCTCTTGCAACCAGGACGCCCACGCATGACGGGACAGCCTGAACGAATCCTCAATGTCGGCGTGGCGGCGCAACTGATGCTGCTGGAACCGGGGACATTCTGCATCTTCCACGCCCCTGTCGCCGCGCCATCGGGGGCCGGGGCGCTCGGCGGACTGCCGGGGGTGCGCGTCACCCCGTCGCCCACGGACCCCGACGGCGCGATCACGATCCGCGGCCTTGATGAGGACGGGTGGCTCGGCCTCGACCGTGGCGCGGCACTGGTCCGGGTGGACAACCGGCCGACATGGATCATGGTCACGACCTATCACGACCCCGCCCATGAAAATGTGCGGCCCAACCTTCAGGTCGCGCGGCTTTACACCCCGGTGGCGAAAGCCGCCGCCACACCGGCATTCCCCGCACCCGCAACCACGATGCCGCAGGCGGCGGCCCGCACGGCATCCCCCCAGCCCTCCTCGCGCACCGCAGACGCGGATGAACGCGGCATTGTCGCCCATATCCAGCGGCGCGGCGACGTGCATGTCGCGTGCGATGCATGGATGGGCACGATCGGCAGCAGGGCGTGGATCGAAGGGTTCGCCATCCTGCCCGACGCCCCCCTCGCGCCGGAGCAGATCGAATATCAGGCGGTGCTGGGACAGGGATGGTTTTCCCCCTGGGTGACGGGCGGCACCTATTGCGGCAGTCGCGGCATGGCGCTGCCGCTTCTGGGCCTGCGCGTGCGCCTGATCGGGCAGGCGGCCGAGGCATTTACCTGCCGTGTCAGCGCCACCTTCGTCGATGGCAGCCGCATCGGGCCGGTGGAGGACATCGCCGCCATGTCCGACGACCTTTCCCCGCTGGAAGCCTTCCTGATCGAGATTGCCCCGCGCGACACGCTGCGCGACGGTGCGGCGGAAGGCGCGTGGCCGGATGCCGACCCCATGCGGGAGGCGCAGGTGCTTGAACTGCTGGAGGCCGCGGAAGCCGAAAAACCGGCCCCCACCCGCACGCGGCCTGCCCGTCGCACGGCGCGCAGGGGCAGGGTGCGGCCCGATATGGCAGCCCATGCCAGCACTGCCGCAGAACCGCCGGACACCGACACCACGCGCACGGGCAGGGCATCCCCCCGCAAGGGCCGTGCCGACGGGTCCGCAAAGGCCGCAGCAAAGACCGCCACAGCGACCACGGGAAAAGCCGCCGCAAAATCCACTGCAAAAGCCACCGGGAAAGCCACGGCGGCCCCCCGGACAGAAGAAACCACCCCCCTGTCGCCCGAAGACATCCATCCCGGTCGTGGGCGCAAGGTTCCCGGATCACGGGTGGCGCTGCTCAAGGCCCGCAAGAAGGCCGCGACCCGGCGACGGAGTTGAGGCGGCAACGTGACGCCACGCCCTTCTCCCCGTCCGGCCGGCCGCTGTTCCATGGTGCGCATGGCGCCGCGCGACCGGGGGGATGACAACCGGGGGGACGAACGGTGAAATACCTGTTCATCCACCAGAATTTCCCCGGGCAGTTCCTGCACCTGCTGCGCCACCTGCATGCGCAGGGCGGCAACGAGCTTGTCTTCATAAGCGAGACCGGGTCCGGCGCGATGCCGGGGGTCCGGCGCGTGGGATACCGCATGCCCCCGCCCGCAAAGGTGGGCGGCCCGCCGCCGGTAGGCGAGATCGCCCATGCGATGGAACGCGCCGCACAGGTGGCGCGCGCGGCGCGGACGCTGCGCGACCTCGGGTTCATGCCCGACATCATCATCGGCCATCATGGCTGGGGCGAACTGCTGGACCTTGGCGATGTCTATCCCGGCGTGCCGGTGCTGGGATATTACGAATTCTTCTATCACCCGTCGGGGCTGGATGTCGGGTTCGACCCGGAATTTCCCTTCTCCCCCGCGTCGGCGCCCATGGTGCGCGCGCGCAATACGCTCAACCTGCAGGCGCTGGCGCAGCCGGGATGGGGACATTCCCCCACCCGTTTCCAGCGCGACACCTATCCCGACTGGGCGCGCCCGCGCATCACCCTGCTTCGCGAAGGGGTGGACCTTGCGCAATGCCGCCCCGACCCCGCGGCCGCGACCCGTCCTTTCGCGCTGGGGGATGTCCGCATCTCCCCGCATGAAAAGCTGGTGACCTATGTCGCGCGCGACCTTGAACCCTATCGCGGGTTTCACGTCTTCATGCGCGCCCTGCCGCGCATCCTGCGTGCCCGGCCGGATGTGCGGGTGGTCGTGGTCGGCGGCGATGGCGTCAGTTACGGCACGCCACCGCCACAGGGATGCTGGCGGGAGCGGATGCTGGCGGAACTTGGCGCATGGATCGACCCCGCGCGCGTGCATTTCGTCGGCAGGCTGCCTTATGACAGGTTCCTCGACCTGCTGCGCCGCTCCGACGCGCATGTCTACCTGACCTACCCGTTCGTGCTGTCATGGTCCCTGCGTGAGGCGATGGCCTGCGGATGCGCGATTGTCGGCAGCGACACCGCACCGGTGCGGGAATTCCTGCATGACGGGAAGACCGCGCGCCTCGTGCCGTTTCTGGAGCCACGGCGCATCGCGGACGGGGTTTTGGAACTGCTGGAGGATCGCGCCCTGTCACGGCACCTGCGCGGCAGGGTCCGGGCGCAGGCGGTGCGCACGCTGGACATGGGCGATTACATGGCCCGTTACATGGCGCTGGTGGCGCGCCTGACGGGGAAACCGGCCTGTATGGATGATGCGGCACGCGCGATGATGGCCTGACACGCACGACACGACGCGCGGGGCGATCACACAAAGGCCGCCATGGGGGCGGCACGGGACCGCACGGGCCCCGCCACCCCGCGATGGTGTTCTTATTTCTTCTTGATGGCGGCGATGGAATCCATGATCGCCTTGCCGGCTTCTTCCTTGCCGGCCCAGCCGGAAACCTTCACCCACTTGCCCTTTTCAAGGTCCTTGTAGCGGGTGAAGAAATGCTCGATCTCCTTCAGGGTGATCTCGGGCAGGTCTTCAAGCTTCTCGACCTTGGAATAGTACGGGTGCACCTTGTCGTGGGGGACGCAGATGATCTTCTCGTCCTGGCCGCTTTCGTCTTCCATCTTCAGCATGCCGATGGGACGCGCACGCACGACACAGCCCGGAACCACGGCGGCAGGCAGCAGCACCAGCGCGTCGGTCGGGTCGCCATCGGCGGCCAGCGTGTTGGGGACAAAGCCATAGGCGGCCGGATAGACCATGGGCGTGAACAGGATACGATCCACAACGATTGCGCCGCTGTCCTTGTCGATTTCGTACTTCACGCCCGATCCCTGCGGGATCTCGATGACCACGTTGATGTCGTTGGGCACGTCCTTGCCCGGGGAAATCTTGGATACGTCCACGTTATGGCTCCTGCCACGCAAAGGGTTGTTCTGTCATACTCAGATTCACATGCACGAACACGCGGGCGCATGGCGCTGCGGTCGTGCATGTCCTGGCCATGCCCGATACAGTCAATCGTACCCCCCGGACATGAGCCAGATCATGGACGTTACACATATGTCATCTCCGCCGTGAGGGGGGCATGCATGAAAAAAGATGTAAAATCGACTTCACCGGCCCCCATGGCATCTTGCAAAAAGATCGCACATGCGCGAATCACTACCTGCCTGCGCGCCCGTAGCTCAATTGGTTAGAGCGGGCCGCTCATAACGGCTTGGTTGCGGGTTCAAGTCCTGCCGGGCGCAGGCCCTGTTGCACGAACGCGGCCCTTTGCCGTAGGGGCCCACAACCATGTTCCTTGCACATTCCTGTATCCTTCAGCTTTCGGGAGCCTGACCGTCATGGCCGCCACGCAATATGTCTATGTGATGAAGGACCTGACCAAGGCGTACCCGGGTGGGCGCGAGGTCTTCAAGGGGATCACCCTGTCATTCCTGCCCGGCGTCAAGATCGGCGTCCTTGGCGTCAACGGCGCGGGCAAGTCCACCTTGCTGAAAATCATGGCCGGCATCGAAAAGGAATTCGGTGGCGAGGCCTGGGCCGCCGAAGGTGCGACCATCGGCTACCTCGAGCAGGAACCCAAGCTCGACGAAAGCCTGACCGTGGGTGAAAACGTCGCCCAGGGCTTTGGCGAACTGAAAAAGGCGGTGGACCGCTTCAACGAGATCTCGATGAAGTTCGCCGAACCCATGTCCGACGAGGAGATGAACACCCTGCTCGCCGAACAGGCGGAACTGCAGGAAGTCATCGACGCGGGCGACGGGTGGGAACTCGACCGCAAGCTGGAAATCGCGCTCGACGCGCTGCGCTGCCCGCCGGCCGACAGTCCCGTGGACAAGCTGTCGGGGGGGGAGCGCCGCCGTGTCGCGCTGTGCCGCCTGCTGCTGGAAAAGCCCGACCTGCTGCTGCTTGACGAACCGACCAACCACCTTGACGCCGAAAGCGTCTCGTGGCTGGAAAAGACCCTGCGCGATTACGAGGGCACCGTCATGGTCATCACCCATGACCGTTACTTCCTCGACAACGTGACGAACTGGATCCTCGAACTCGAACGTGGCCGTGGCTACCCGTTCGAGGGCAACTACTCCTCGTGGCTGACGCAGAAGCGCAAGCGCCTCGCACAGGAGGAGAAGGAGGAAAGCGCGCGCCAGCGTGCCCTTGCCGCCGAACAGGAATGGATCGGTTCCTCCCCCAAGGCGCGCCAGGCCAAGAGCAAGTCGCGTATCGCCCGGTATGAGGAAATGCTGGCCCAGAGCGGGGAGAAGGCGAACGGTGTCGCCGACATCGTCATCCCGCCCGGCCCGCGCCTTGGCAGCACGGTGATCGAGGCCGAGGACCTGCGCAAGGGCTTTGGCAACCGCCTGCTGATCGACGACCTCAGCTTCAAGCTGCCGCCCGGTGGCATCGTCGGCGTGATCGGGCCGAACGGCGCGGGCAAGTCCACGCTGTTCAAGATGATCATGGGCCTTGAAAAGCCCGACAGCGGCGAACTGAAGATCGGGGATACCGTCAAGCTTGGCTATGTGGACCAGTCGCGCTTCAGCCTCGATGACAACAAGACCGTGTGGGAGGAAATCTCCGGCGGGACGGATGTCATCTACCTTGGCAAGCGCGCGGTGCCGTCGCGTGCCTATGTCGGGGCCTTCAACTTCAAGGGGCCGGACCAGCAGAAGAAGGTCGGCGTCCTGTCGGGGGGTGAACGCAACCGCGTCCACCTGGCCAAGATGCTGCGCCAGGAAAGCAACGTCATCCTGCTTGACGAACCGACCAACGACCTTGACGTCGATACGCTGCGCGCGCTCGAAGAGGCGCTGGCCGAATTCGCAGGCTGCGCGGTCATCATCAGCCATGACCGCTGGTTCCTCGACCGCCTTGCGACGCACATCCTCGCCTTCGAGGGCGACAGCCACGTCGAATGGTTCGAAGGCAACTTCCAGGCCTATGAAGAAGACAAGCGCCGTCGCCTCGGCCCGGATGCGACCGAACCGGGCCGCATCAAATACCGCCCGATCGAACGCTGATCACGCGCCCTGCTCTCCCGTTACGGGGCTCCTCCGGTTTCCATGGGGCTTTGCCCCATACCCCACCAAAGGGCATTGCCCTTTGGAAACCATGACTTCATAAAACAGATCAGGGTGCAGGGAGCGCGCTCCCTGCCGGGTCCGGGCAGCGCCCGGAAGGTCCATCCACGCGACAGCGTTGCATCGTGGACGGCAGGGTCTCAGGGGCTTTGCCCCCGAACCCCCACCAAAGGGTATTACCCTTTGGAAACCATGACTTCATAAAACAGATCAGGGTGCAGGGAGCGCGCTCCCTGCCGGGTCCGGGCAGCGCCCGGAAGGTCCGTCCACGCGACAGCGCTACATCGTGGACGGCAGGGCCTGCCTACCGGCAGACATGGCGGTTGCCATCGGCCCCGATATAGGTCCCCGTCTGCGGATCGAAACACGCATTGGCGGCGCAACTGCTGCGTTCGGGGGTGATGTCGGGATGGATCGTCGCCCCGATGGCGTTGGCCTCCCGCGCGGCATGGCCACAGAGCGGCGTATCCGCCGGGGCGGATGGGTCGTTCACCAGCACGGGCTCCGCCGTGCCCGTCGCCGCAGCGGTAGCGGGTGGCGGGGATGCGACGGGGGCCGCGCGGTGATGCGGCGCGCAGGCCGACAGGCCCGACGCCATTCCCCCCAGCACCGCCACCGTCAATGCCACACGCGACATCCCGCGCTGTTTCATGCTCACGCCCTGCCTTGCCACTGTTCTTTCCTTTGTCATCACAGGTCCAGCCGTCCCTGTCCGCTGCGGGGATCGCGTTCGGTCTGCGCTGCGACTTCCCCATCGGCAAAGGTCATGATGACCTGCGATCCGGCCTTCACCTCCGCCGCAAGCGTCAGCGGATGGCCCGCACGGTCGCGCACCAGCACATAGCCACGTTCCAGCACCGCGCGCGGCGACAGGGAGTCCAGACGTCCGCCCTCCCCCTGCACCCGCGCGCGCTGCTCGCGCAGCAGCGCCAGCAGGGCGGGCGCCGATGGACGCAGCGACGCCACCCGGTTGCGCCGGTCACGCAGGTAATGCGGCAGGCCACGCACCAGACCGGCCGAAGCCAGCGTCAGGCCGGAGCGTTTGAGCGCGATGACGGTGCCCGGCGTGGGCAGGCGGTCGCACGCCGCCTGCAGCCGCGCGCGCCGCCGTTCCAGCAGCGCGGGCAGCGCCATGTCGAGTCGATAGGACCGGTCATCGAGCCGTATGCGCGCCGTCTCCAGCAGGGAGGGCAGGTCCGGCAGCCCTGCGGACGCCCTCTCCAGCCGCGCACGCGCCAGTTGCAGCACACGCCCCAGCCCGTTCGACAGCCGCGCCATGCGGTGCGCAAGGTCGGCCTCCAGCTCCGCCCGGACAGGAACGGCCATTTCCGCCGCCGCCGTGGGGGTCGGTGCGCGCCGGTCGGACACGAAATCGATCAGGGTCGTATCCGTTTCATGCCCCACGGCGGAGATGACCGGAATCGTGCACGCCGCCACCGCGCGCAGCACGGTTTCGTCGTTGAAGGCCATCAGGTCCTCCAGCGAGCCACCACCACGCGCCACGATCAGCACATCGGGCCGCGCCACCCCCGAACGACCGTCGATGCGATCGAACCCGGCCACGGCCTCGGCAATGCGTTCGGCGGCCCCCTCCCCCTGCACCGGCACGGGCCAGACCAGCAGGTCGCGCGGGAAACGCCGGGCGATGGTGGTGCGGATGTCATGCAGGACCGCCCCCTGCGCCGAGGTCACGACGCCGATCACGCGCGGCAGGAACGGCAGCCGCCGCTTGCGCTGCGTATCGAACAGCCCCTCCTGCGCCAGGCGCTGGCGCAGCTTCTCGATCCGGGCCAGCAGCGCTCCCTCGCCCGCATATTCCATCCGGTCGATCATCATCTGGTAGGAAGAACGCTCGCCATAGGCGGAAATCTTGCCCGTGGCGATGACCTCCAGACCGTTTTCCGGCTTCAGCCCCAGGCGCGCGACGCTGCCGCGCCAGACGACCGAAGACAGCTTCCCCTTCTCGTCCTTGAG
Source organism: Gluconacetobacter entanii (assembly GCF_013155425.1). NCBI lineage: Bacteria > Pseudomonadati > Pseudomonadota > Alphaproteobacteria > Acetobacterales > Acetobacteraceae > Gluconacetobacter > Gluconacetobacter entanii. The sequence goes on from NZ_JABJWD010000052.1 coordinate 52,471, forward strand.
GGAAAAATACAGGTGGCCGGAGGAATATCGCTTGAATTCCGTAATTTCGCCGCGCACACGGATACGTCCAAACGTACCTTCAAGCGTGCTTTTGATCGCGCCCGAGATTTCGGAGACGGAATATTCCGCAATGTTGGTGGCGCCCTGCGCGCCAGAGGGATGGCTGGGTTCATGCATGACCCGAAGGTATGATAGAGACGCGCATCCCGAAAGGGCGGATTGCAAACAGGAGAATTGATTCATGCGGGTGCTGCTGGTCGGATCGGGGGGGCGTGAACATGCCATGGCGGCGGCGATCGCGCGTTCGCCCCTGCTGGAGGCGCTGTTCATCGCGCCGGGCAACCCCGGCACGGCCGCGCTGGGCACCAACTGCGCCGTGCGCGCCGATGACGTGGCGGGCCTGATCAAACTTGCGCGTGATGAGCGCATCGACCTTGTGGTGCCCGGACCGGAGGCCCCGCTGGTGGCGGGACTGGCCGATGCCTGTGCGCAGGCCGGGATCGCCTGCGCCGGGCCGTCGCGCGCGGCGGCGGAGCTTGAGGGCAGCAAGACCTTCACCAAGGAAGTCTGCGACGCGGCCGCCATTCCCACCGCGCGCTGGGCGCGTTTCGACAACGCCGCCGATGCGCTGGCATATGTGCGCACCACCGGCGCGCCGATCGTGGTCAAGGCCGACGGCCTTGCTGCGGGCAAGGGCGTGATCGTGGCCCAGAGCGTGGAAGAAGCCGAGACCGCCATCCGCGACCTGATGACCGACGCCACCATGGGCGACGCCGGGCGCACGGTGGTGATCGAGGAATGCCTTGTCGGTGACGAGGTCTCGCTCTTTGCCTTCTGCGCGGGGGAGGAAGCCGTGCTGATCGGCGCGGCGCAGGACCACAAGCGCATCGGCGATGGCGATACCGGCCCCAATACCGGCGGCATGGGCGCGGTCTCCCCCCCCGCCGGGTTCGATGCCGCGCGGCAGGAAGCCGCCCTCGATACGATGGTGCGCCCCATGCTGCGCGAGATGGCGCGCCGTGGCACGCCGTTCCACGGCATCATCTTCGCCGGCCTGATGCTGACGCCCGAGGGCGAGAAGCTGATTGAATACAATGTCCGCCTTGGCGACCCGGAGGCGCAGGCCCTGCTGATCCGGCTGCACAGCGACCTGCTTGCCGCCCTTGTCGCCGTGGCGAAGGGCGATCTGGCGGGCACGGACATCCGCTTTTCCAACCAGCCCTCCATCAGCGTGGTCATGGCCGCGCGCGGCTATCCCGGCAAACCGGTGACCGGCGGCGTGATCACGGGCATCGAGGACGCGGAAAAGCTGCCCGGCGTGCAGGTGTTCCAGGCGGGCACGAAGCTGGATGCGAAAGGGGAACTGGTCGCGGCGGGTGGCCGTGTGCTGGCGGTCTGCGCCACGGGTGATACGTTGGCGCAGGCGCGCGACCGGGCCTATGCCGGGGTGAGCGCGATCCGCTGGGATGACGCGATCTGGCGCCGTGACATCGGCGCGCGTGCGCTGGACCGCGCCGCCGACGCCTGACGGTCCCCGGCCGCCACGCGGCCCCGGAAACGGGGTTGCGTGCCCCATCCCCCGCGCACGTCCGCCCCTGCCGGATACCGCGCAAGACAGCGACATGCCATGCCACGCGATACCAGGATACTGACCGAAGGAGAGGGCCTGCACGGCGCGGCCCGGATACAGGCGATGTGCGCGGTCGCGCTGTCGGTGCTGCTGGCGCTGCTGGATTACGCCATCGCCAATGTGGCGCTGCCGACGATCGGGGCGGACCTGCACGTCTCTGCCGCGTCGGCGGTGTGGATCATCAATTCCTACCAGTTGGCCAGCGTCGTCGCCCTGCTGCCCTCGGCAGCACTGGGCGCGCGGATCGGTTTCGGGCGGCTGTGCCAGATCGGGCTGGTACTGTTCGTCGTCTCCTCCCTGTTCTGCGGGATCGCACATTCGCTGCTGGCGCTGTCGCTGGCGCGCGCGGTGCAGGGCCTTGGCGGGGCGTGCATCATGAGCGTCAGCATCGCGCTGATCCGCTTCATCTATCCCCATGCCATCATCGGGCGCGGCATCGCGCTCAATGGCGTGATGGTCGCCCTTGGCGTGGGGGCGGGGCCGACGGTGGCATCCATCATCCTGTCGGTCGCGACATGGCCGTGGCTGTTCTTCATCAACATCCCGCTCGGGCTGGCGGCACTGGTGCTGGCGCTGATGTCGCTGCCGCGCACGCCGCTGCAGCACGGGGCCTTTGACGGGCTGAGCGCGCTGCTCAACGCGCTGGCGTTCGGCGCGCTCATCATGGCGGGCGATTCCATCGCGCATCATGCCAGCGCCGTGCAGGTCTGCGCCTTCGCCATCACCGGCATCGTGGCGGGCTGGATGCTGGTGCAGCGGCAGAAGGGGCGCGCCCATCCCATGTTCCCGATCGACATGCTGCAGGTTCCGGCATTCCGCACCGGGGTCAGCATCGGGTTCCTGGCCTTCGTCTCCTCCAACCTGTTCATGGTCTCCTTTCCCTTTACGGTGCAGAACCTGTTCCATGCCTCGCCCTCGGTGGTGGGACTGATGATCACGCCGTGGCCGGTGGGGATCATGTTGGTCGCCCCGGTCATCAGCAGGCTGAGCGATCGGGTCCCGGCGACGATCCTGTCCTCCGTGGGGCTGTTCACCACGTCGATGGGCTTCCTCGCGCTTTACCTGCTGCCGGATGCGCCGCACTGGTATGACATCGTCTGGCGCGTCGGGCTGGCGGGGATGGGGTTTGGCATCTTCCAGCCCCCCAACAACCGCATTATGATGGTCACCGCCCCCGCCGGACGTTCCGGCAGCGCCAGCGGCATGGTCCAGGTCTCGCGCCAGTGCGGGCAGGCGACGGGGGCGATGCTCGTGGCGATGACGTTCGGGCTGATCGCGATACGACCGTCGATGCGCTGCCTTGAATTCGCGTCCATCATCGCCTTCCTCGGCATGATGCTCAGCGCATCGCGGCTGTTTTCGGACAGGCGCGGACAGGCCTGATCTTCGCCCTCAGGGGGCATCGCGGGTCCAGAACCCGTCATGCGCAAGGGCGGCCTCGTCCTCCAGCGCGGGGCCGATGACCGCGACCTCGCGCTGCCCATGGGCAAAAACCGTGCGGCATGGCAGGGAAAAGGTCGGGTTTTCCGGGTGGTCCCCCGTCAGCGCCAGCAGGCGCCGTTCCGACAGGGCATAGACCACGCGCCCGATCCCGCCCCAGTACACGGCACCCGCGCACATGCAGCATGGCTCCGCACTGCTGTAGAGCGTGCAGGCCGCCAGCGCGTCGGGGGCAAGCAGGCGCGCAGCCTGCGCCACGGCGACCAGTTCGGCATGGCGGGTGGGATCACCATGCGGCGGCAGCGAATCATTGATGGCGCGCGCAACGACATGGCCCGCGGCATCGGCCACAAGCGCACCGAACGGGTGGCGTCCCTGCGCACGCGACCGGGCGGAAAGCGCGATCGCTTCGCGCAGCAGCGCGAGGTCGCGGGCGGACAGCGATGGTGCGGTCATGAGGTCTGCCGCGCGCTGTCGGGGTCGAGTTCTTCTTCAAGCGTGGGGATCTTCTCACCGATCAGCAGGTTGAGCACCACCGCCGAACACACGCACAGGAACACTCCGTTGCCAAGGAACAGCCGCGCCATCCCGCTGGTATGGGCAAACAGGGTGGGACACGCCATCGGCAGCATGCCCAGCCCCATGGACACCGCCGCGATCATGCCATTGCGCGTGCCATCAAAACGCACATGCGACAGTTCACGGATCCCCCCCATTGCCGTCATGCCGAACATCACCAGCGCGCATCCGCCCAGCACCGGCGCGGGCATGGCCGCGATCACCGCGCCAAGCTTCGGAAACAGGCCCAGCACGATCAGCACCACCCCCGCCGCCGCAACGACAAAACGGCTGCGGATGTCGGTCATCGCGATCAGGCCGGTATTCTGCGTAAAGGCATTGAAGGGGAAGCTGTTGAACACACCGCCCAGCATGGTGGACAGGCCATCGGCGCGGAATGCCGCGATCAGCGTTTCCTCATTCGTGGGGCGTTCGACAAGGCGCCCGACCGCGATGCAGTTGCCCGTCGTTTCCGCCAGGATCACCAGCATCGTCAGCGTCATGATCACCACCGGCATGAGGTGGAAGGTCGGCACGCCAAAGGCCATGGGCATGCTGAGCGCGAACCACGGCGCATCATGCACCGCCTGGAAATGTCCCATGCCACAGGCCAGCGCGACAAGGCTGCCGACAATCAGGCCCAGCAGCACGCTGATGTTGGAGACAAAGCCCGACCCCAGCGCATAGACCGCAAGCGTGACCGCCATCGTCACCCCGCCCAGCAGCAGGTTCGGGGCCGACCCGAACGCCGCGTCCGACGGCGTCCCGCCGCCAAGCCACATGCCCGCCACCGGGATCAGCGTCAGGCCGATGACCGTCAGCAGGCAGCCGATCGCCACCGGCGGGAAAAACCGCATCAGCCGTCCAAGTGCCGGGGCCAGCACCAGCGTGCATCCCCCCGCCCCGATGATCGCGCCGAAGATGGCGCTGGTCCCGTACGCCTGCCCGATCATGAGCATGGAGGCCAGCGTCACGAAGGACGATCCCTGCACGATCGGCAAGCGGGAGCCGATCTTCCCGATCCCCACCGTCTGGATGATCGTGGCGATTCCCGATGTCATCAGGCCGGAATTGATCAGGGTGATCGTCTGGCCCATGTCCATGCCCAGCGTCGCGGCAAAGATGAGGGGGACGGCCACGGTGCCCGAATACATCACCAGCGCATGCTGGAGCCCGAACGTGAACAGCATGCCAAGCGGGAGGACTTCATCAACCGGATCGGGTCTGCTGTGCTGCATGGTGGTCGTTGCCTTCGGCGTCACGATAAAAGGCCGTTGCGGGACAGCCTGCTGATAAAAACAAAAGTTTTTGGTGAAGCTTTTTTCAAAAAGCTTCGAAAGACACTGCCTTTTTCAATCAAAGGGCAGCACCCGAAAACTTTTCATGATTCACGGCATGTCTCATCTGGCATGGCCATGCGCACCCGACATCCGGGCCGGGACACACGAAAGGCCCGCCGGAAGACCGGCGGGCCACCACCATCAGAACGAGGTGGAAATCGTGCCCGTCATGGTAAAGCGCGGTTCCACCATGAAGGAGTTGCCGTTCGCGCTGCGGCCGCCAGCAGCGCCGTAATAGACGTTGTAGCCCCCCTGGTTGCCCGCGGTGTAGATCGCCCCCATCGCACCGGTGCGCACGACCGATCCCGTCAGGTTGGTGAAGTTCAGGCGGAAGGTGGGTGACTTGGCATACATGAACGGCTTGAAGCGATAGCCAAGCGACAGCGTATCGGTGACATAGCCGGGGATGCGTTCGCTGTTGTCGAGCGCCACCGACTGCGGGCCGGTGTAATGGACGCTCGCATTGGCGAAGAAGCCCTTGTATTTATAGGTCAGGCCGAAATTGGCCATGACATGCGGCGCCATGATCGCCTGCTGGCCCTTGGCGCGGATCAGGTTCCCGTTGCCATCCGTCACGTTGGAATCCTGCGTCGCATGCAGGTACTCGAACGAGGCATAGGGGCTGAACCCGTAATACGAACGCCCCGCCACCATGACGTCAAAGCCACGCATGGTCTGGTTCCCGCCCTCGATCGGGGCATACTGGTTCGCGCCGATATAGGTGTCGAGGATGCGGTTCGTCACGTTGTAGTTGAACAGCGCAAGGTCAACCATCACGTATTTGTCGTGATAGCGGTAGCCCAGTTCTTCCTTGATGGAATACTGGTTCTTGAGCATCTTGTTGCCCGGCGTGGTCCAGCCAAGGTCCACGGCGCTGGGTTCGCGGTAATCGCCCTCGGCGTTTACATAGACCTGGTGGTGGTCATTGAACTGGTAGCCGATCGAAAGCTGCGGCAGCGGTTCGGTCGTATTCGCCTCGCTGCGTGCGCCGGTATAGTTGGAACTGTGGTTCATCCACTGCTTGTTCCACGCATTGGACATCACGAACTTGAAGCCCGCATGGATCGTCAGGCGGTCGTTGAAATACTTTGCCGTGTCCTGCACGAACAGCGAATGCAGTTCATACCCCGCCGTCTGCCCGAACACGGCGTTGCCGTTGATCTGGTACTGCGCCCAGTTGGGGCTGGGATCCGCGCCATTGGCCATCGTGGCGCTGAGCGGATAGGACTGGATGGTCTGGGCATTTTCATACCAGTACCCGACCGAGAAATGGTTGTGCGCGTCGATCTGGTAATTCAGCTTGGCCACCGCACCGACCTGCCGCACCTCGTTCTGGAGGAAGTAGTTGGTCAGGTTCTGGTTGGTCGCAAGCTGCCCGTTGTTGTAATAGGCCACCGAAGGGCCAAAGAGCGTGCTGTACGACCCATCCGATGCCGTCGTCCCGCCGGGGGAGCCATCCCATCCCTGCCCGAAGCTGAAATAGGGCTGCAGGTCGAGGGAGAAGCGCGACGGCAGCACCACATGAACCGGCGCGGTCAGGAAGATCTGGTTCCAGTGATCGTTGTTGTTCTTCCAGTAATTGTCGCTGGAAGGGTCGGAATTGCGGCCATAGCCGACGCCGGTATGCTTGTAATTGTAGAACGCCGCGGCGTCGGGATAGGAATCGATCGTGAAATCCTCGGAATTCCACGACAGGAACAGCCGCGCCGTCGATCCGTTCTGCCAGTCCTTCTGCAACCCGAAATCAATATGCTTGCGCTGGTTGATGCCCGACCCCATCCATGACCGCGCGTGCGAGTTGGAGAAGGAGAAGAAACTGCGCACGCCGGTATTGCCGATGTCACCCGATTCAAGGCGGATGAATTCGCGCGACAGGTTGTTCGTGCCATACGAAAAATCCGTCATGCCGCCGAACTTGTGCGACGCGGTGTGCGAACGTTCATTCATCACGCCGCCCGCCGCCGACATCACCGGCAGGTCCGTGCCCGCGCTGCCCGGCGTGACCTCGACACTTTCGAGGTTTTCGGAATCGATGTTCTCCGCCAGGTATTTCGCCGCCGCCGCCGGCGCGCCATCAAGCATCAGCCCCATGTCGAGGTCGGTCAGGCCGCGCACCTGAATCTGCCCGCCCTCCATACCGGAGGAATCCGGGGTCGTGACGTTCAGGCTGGGCAGGTTCTTGACAAGGTCCAGCCCCGTGCTGGTGGGGCTGCGCATCTCGATATACTGCTTGCCCACGGTCTGGACCGCATGCGGCGCGGTTTCCAGGCGCATCATGCCGCCCCCACCATCGCGGGCGTCACGGGCACGCGAAACATGGATGACCTCTGGCGTGTCAGGCACGCTCGCGGGATGCGCGGCCGCCTGTGGCGCGGTGGACGTCCCGGCGGCACGATGCACCTGTGCCGCAGTGTGCGTGGTGGTGCCCCGCGGCGTGGTGCGGTGCGCGGCAGTCTGCGTGGATGTCGCCGCATGTGCCCGGCCCGTGTTCCCCGCGAGCACCAGCCCCGCACCGACAAGGCATGACACCGCACACAGCCGCGCGCGCAGACCCGTTGCATTCTTTCCCATGATACCTCTGCCCCCTGTCGTGCGCATACGTAATGATCCGTCACGCATCACGATGCTTCCCCTTGCCGGGACACATGTCCCACATTGCATGGCACGCTCAGGTCAACGGCTGACAGCATGGTCGCAGGTGGCAGGGCAGTGCATTTCAGCGTGATGTTCATCAGTCCCCCCAAACACTGTTACTTTCCCGATCCGGTTACAGGCAGGACGACACCTCCCCCGAGGGCGTCCATCCGGACATCCGTTCAGCAGATCGCCCCCCATGCCGCCCGCACCGCACGGCCACTACGCCATGCACGGACACATGAAGGGATCGCATACCCGAGAACCTTCTGTTGACCTAAAGGAAATAAGATGACGGGGGAAAGGGTAAAAAAGGCAACAGGCTGTTTATGTACCTGCATGCGCGCCGCATCGCTTCCGTCCCGATCCGCAGGTGTGGCACGGCAGATCGGCACCGGAACGAACCGACCGGAAACCGACAATTTTACGGGACTGTTTTTGCTGTATTTGTACAGTTTGCAATCGCGGCCACAACCGGACGGCACTTCGTGACCCACCCGGATCCAAAAGCCCGCCAAAACCGGATGCAAAATCAGCAACAGGGCGTTTCTTTTTCCCTGACACCCCGATCCGGTGCACAAACCCGGTTTCTGTCCCCTGAGTCGCAGGAAACAGGAAGATCGTTTCGCAAAGGGCATGGGACAGGAAACCCGTTTCCACCGTCCCACGAAGCATCATGCACATCATCCGGACGTTTGTGGTGCAGCCCCTTTTCCCAAAAATTTCAGGAACTGCCGCCCTTTTCAACGCCGCCACCTGCGGCCGCTGATTTTCCCTCAACCGGGCACCATGAAACCGCCGGATGAGATGCAGACACGCTCCCCGCAACAGATACGAAAAAACGGCCTTCCGCGATGTCAGGGACACGCGAAAGGCCGTTTTTCAAAACCCGGCAGTTACAACACAAAAAGGCAGCGCGCCTTACTGTGCGTCCATGAACTGGTCGTTGCCGATGATACCCAGCTTGGTGATGCCCAGACGCTGCGCATCGGCAAGGACATGGGCCACGGTCTTGTAGCTGGCCAGGCGATCCGGATGGATGTGCATTTCCGGCTGCACCGGCATGGACGCGGCTTCGGTAAAGTGCGCCTGCAGGGCGGCTTCATCAGGCACCGGGTCGCCGTTCCAGGTGATCGTGTTGTCAAAATCGATCGACACCGTATCAATCTGCGGGTCAGGCTCGGTCGAGGGAGGCGGATTCCCCTGCGGCAGATCCAGTGAAACCGAATGCGTCTGCATCGGGATGGTAATGATCAGCATGATCAGCAGCACAAGCATGACGTCAATCAGGGGCGTGGTATTGATATCTACAATACCTTCGTCCTCTGTCGTGCTGCTGGACCCGACATTCATGCCCATGGCGCGTATTCTCCCAGAAGTGGCCGGGAAAACCTCCCGGCCGGGAATGGATACCGAGGATCAGCCGTGGGGCTGTTCGGTAATGAAGTCAATATGAATGATCCCCGCCTGCTGACAGGCTGCGATCACCTTGCCGACTGCCTCATACTTGGCCGCCATGTCGCCGCGGATCTGGATCTGCGGCTGCGGCTTCTGTGCTGCGGCATGTTCCAGATGCGCCTCCAGGTCGGCATAGCCATTCAGCGGGGTTTCCCCCCAGTAGGCCTGCCCCTTCGACGTCACCGCGATCACGACGTTATCGATCGCGGTGCGGGTCGGCTGGTTTGCATCCATCGGCAGCTTTACCGTGATGGTGTGCGTCGCAACTGGAATGGTGATCAGAAAGATGATCAGCAGCACCAGCATGACGTCGACAAGCGGTGTGGTGTTGATGGCCGACACCACCTCGTCTTCATCGCCGCCACCTCCAACTTGCATTCCCATGATCAGGCCACCCGATTGTCAATAGTCGTGGTTGTAGGAGAGTTGTCCGGACGAACCGCAATCGTGTCCTGCGGATCGGTGCCATGACGATAGCCGCCCATCAGGATGGACTGCAAGTCGGCAGCGAAGTTGCGCACCAGATCCATCGCACCCTTGTTGCGGCGGACAAGCAGGTTGTAGCCCAGAACCGCCGGCACCGCGGTGCCGAGGCCGATGGCCGTCATGATCAGCGATTCACCGACCGGGCCCGCGACCTTGTCGATCGAGGCGTTACCGGCAATGCCGATGGCCGTCAGCGCGTGATAGATGCCCCAGACCGTGCCGAACAGGCCGACGAACGGGGAGGTCGAACCCACGGTCCCAAGGAACGCAAGCCCACCCTGCAGGCGCGTCTGGATCAGGTCAACCGAACGCTGGATCGACATCGTCGTCCACGAATGCAGGTCGATGGATTCCTGCATGGTGCCTTCATGATGTTCCGCCGCCTTCACGCCGGTTTCCGCGATGTAGCGGAAGGGCGAGTTCTGGGGCAGCGCTTCCGCACCCTGCTTGATCGTCGGCTTGGTCCAGAACTTGGCCGTCACGTCCTTTGCCGCACTGAACAGGCTGGCCTGCTCGAAGAACTTCTTGATCATGATGACCCAGGTGCCGACCGACATGAACACCATGATCAGCAGGACGCCACGGGCGATGAAGTCACCATTGGCCCACAGGGCGCCAAGGCCGTACGGGTTACCTTCGGGCGCGGGCGGCGGCGGGGGCGCATCCGGGGCCGGGGCG
>NZ_JABJWD010000053.1:0-4614 GCF_013155425.1 Gluconacetobacter entanii
ACCCCAGCCCCAGCCACCACCGCGCCAGCCCCATCCACCGCCATGCCAGCCACCGCCACCACGCCAGGCATAGGCGGAGGGGGCAGGCAGTACGCTGACCAGTCCAAGCGACACAGCCAGCACGAATGCAATCCTGCGCATCGACCCAGATCCTCTTTCCTTCATTGCCTCCCGCACGGGCGGCAATGCATTGTCCCTTCTGCGGGCATGGCCCACGCCGGCCGGGGGCAACCCGGCGGTCCGTGCGCTGTCATGTTCCCGAAAAACGTCCTTTTCGCGACGGTTTCATGGCCGTCCGCCATCATTATGTAATACCTGCGCGCGGTTCGACAATGCCATCACCCCCCACGCCTGCGCGATGCGCCACGCTGCCCGATCCATCCCCCCAGCCGTGACAGCGCATCGCGCAGCGGTCCCTCCGGCATGTCCCCGATTTCCACCGGCGCGGGTACGGGGCGTGGACGCGGCGGCGGGGGGGCGGGACGTAGTGCCAGGTCCTGCAGCGGCTTGATCCTGCTGACGACGCCCGTGCCACAGACGCCATTGATCCGCGCGATCAGTCCGGGGGCGAGATACGGGAGTTCGGTCGCCACCGGCCCGGCACACGCCACCGTCAACGTTCCGCCCGACAGGCGGCGCGGGACCGTGACGCGGGCAAGTTCAGGCCCCACGATATCGGCCCAGTCCAGCATCACCTGCACCGCCGCGGGCGACTGCCTGCGAAAGGTCGGGCGCGTCACGGCGGGCATCAGGGCGCCAAGGCTGCACAGCCTGCGGGCACGGTTGGGGGCCTCCGCCTTTGGCGCTGCGGCCGTGGACCGGGCGGCGGGGGCAGGCTGCTGCGCGGTCGGGGTGGCGGCTTTCTTTCGCTTGCCCCGTGTCGGTTCCTTCGTCATAAGCGGCCCTGTGTCACCTTCTGCTGCCGAACTGTTGCGCTGGTACGACCGGCATCGCCGCACCCTGCCATGGCGCGCCCTGCCGGGACAGGGCGCCGATCCCTATCATGTCTGGCTCAGCGAAATCATGCTGCAGCAGACAACCGTCACTGCCGTCATCCCCTATTTCGAACGCTTCACGCAACTGTTCCCGACCGTGGGCGATCTGGCGCGCGCGGATGCGGATACCGTCATGGGGGCATGGGCGGGGCTTGGCTACTACGCGCGGGCGCGCAACCTGCATGCCTGTGCGCAGGTCGTGGCGCGCGACCTGGGCGGACGCTTCCCCGACACGGTTGACGGCCTGCGCGCGCTGCCCGGGATCGGCCCCTATACCGCCGCCGCCATTGCCGCGATCGCGTTCGGGCGTCCCGTGGTGCCGGTTGACGGCAATGTCGAACGTGTCACCACGCGCCTGTTCGCCATGACCGACCCCCTGCCCCGCGCGCGTCCCGCCATCGCACGGCAGGCGGCGCACCTGAATGATGATCCGCTGGCGCATGCCCGCCCGTCGGATTTCGCACAGGCCCTGTTCGACCTTGGCGCGGGGATCTGCACGCCGCGCACCCCGGCCTGCGCGCTGTGCCCGTGGCGCGACGCCTGCGCGGGCCTGCGGCAGGGAATCGCGGCCACCCTGCCGCGCAAGACCCCGAAGGCCCCGCGTCCCACGCGCTATGGCGTGCATTTCCACCTGACCGACGCCAGCGGCGGCCTGCTGCTGCACCGGCGGGCGGAAACCGGGCTGCTTGGCGGGACACTGGGCCTGCCGGGGCCACAATGGCGGGCGGAGCGCTGGTCCATGGAAGAAGGGCTGCGCCATGCCCCGGCGGGACGGCCCGCGCCACAATGGCGGCATGTGGGCGAGGTGCGGCATGTCTTTACCCATTTCACCCTGATCGTCGATGTCTATGCCGCGCGTATCGAACGCTTCCCCAACAGCATCGCCCGCAGCGGCGGCCTGGTACATCCGCAAGACCAGCTGCAACAGATGGGGATTGCATCGCTGATGCGCAAGTGTATTGCGCTGGCGGCCACTCCCACGGAATGAAATGGCCGCGCGGGGCGGCAATGGATGTCACTTTTTTCATTGACGCGGCCGTGCCCGTCGCGGTTCACTTCAAAACCGCGATGTGGAAAGGGACCGTATCATGACCGTTGTCCAGCTTCTTTCACCGTTGATGCTCGCCCTTTCCATGGGCGCTGCCGCAGCACTTTACCTTGTGCGCGCCCGGGGCCTCGCCCCGCAGGCCCAGCCGGTGCGTGTACGCGCCCGCAACCGGCGCTGACGTGCCTGCTGAAAGACCATTTCGAAATAACGCCCTGACGCCAGTGTAAAGGTTTCCGGATGCCGCCCATGATCCGAAAAGGCGGCATCCACCTGACAGGCGATTCAAAAACAGCCCCCATAACATCCTGAAATTATAAAAGTTTTTGGTGAAGCTTTTTTTAAAAGCTTCAAAAGGCGTCGCCTTATTTCAGATCACAGGCGCCCAAACCGTCCTTGTATTTTACGCGATATTCCATAAGCGGGGATTTTGCCTAAAGGCGTTTCCTGCTGTAGCACGATTGTCCCATGACATTCATAACCATCCATCGGGATTCACCGACCCATACGCCCAAGATCGGCGTCCTTCTGAGCAACCTTGGAACCCCTGATGGAACGGGATATGCGGCCATCCGCCGCTATCTGGGGGAGTTCCTGTCGGACCGCCGCATCATCGAGGCGAATCCCCTGCTGTGGAAGCCGATCCTCAACGGGGTCGTGCTGACGGTCCGCCCGCGCAAGACAGGGGCGGCATACCAGCGTATCTGGCATACCGACCGCGACGAAAGCCCGCTGCGCACCTATACGCGCGATCAGGCCGAAGGGCTGGCGGCCCGTCTGGCGCCTGATGGAATCGTGGTGACATGGGGCATGCGCTATGGCACCCCCACGACTGCAGACGCGCTGCATGACCTGATCCGGCAGGGGTGCGAGCGTATCCTCATCGCGCCGCTTTACCCGCAATACAGCGCGACGACGACCGCCACGGCCAATGACCAGGCCTTTCGCGCGCTGATGCGCCTGCGCAACCAGCCTGCGACGCGGACATTGCCGCCCTTTCCCGACCATCCTGCCTATATCGCCGCCCTTGCGGCGCGCGTGCGCGAACATCTGGCGACGCTTGAGGCCCCGCCGCAGAAGATCGTGGCCTCCTTTCACGGCCTGCCGAAACAGTATGTGGAAAAGGGCGACCATTATCCCGCCGACTGCGAACGCACGATCGCGGCCCTGCGCACGGCGACGGGATATGACGCGGACACGATGCCCCTGACATACCAGTCGCGCTTTGGCCCGGCGAAATGGCTGGAACCCTATACCGCGCCCTATATCGAATCCCTGCCCGCGCAGGGCGTGACGCGGATTGCGGTCATCATGCCCGGCTTCGTCGCGGACTGTATCGAAACCCTTGATGAAATCGGCAATGAAGTGCGCGCCGGCTTCCTCAAGGCGGGGGGCAAGGAACTGACGCTGATCCCGTGCCTGAACAATGCCCCGGTCGCGATCGACATGCTCGAGACGCTGGTGCGCAACGAACTGCGGGGCTGGACCGAGGATCACACCACAGCGACTGATAAATAATAAAAGTTTTCGGGTGCCGCCTTTTTCCAAAAAGGCGGCGTTCCTTGAAGCTTTTGGGAAAAAGCTTCACCAGAAACTTCTGATTTTCAGGATACGGCGCAGGCCGGTCGATCAGACATAAAAAAAGGAAGGCATCCCGACCATGCCGGGACGTCCTTCCTCCTTACGATAACCGGCCCCGCATGCGGGGCCGGTTGCCGCCATGGCCTCAGTGCGCGGCCTGCGGTGCGGGGGGATGTTCCGCATCATACAGGGTGGCTTTCTGCTCGTCCGTCTTGCGGTTGCGATAACGCTCCCACAGGCTTTCCTTCGGGTCGGCGGGATGTTCCTTGTCATACAGGGCCGCCTTCTCGCGCAGGCCCTTGCGGTATTCATGGCGCTTGTACATGCCGACCGCACAGCCACCCATCGCGCCCGCAACCGTATGATGGTTGGCGACATGCCCGCCCACGGCCCCGACCGCGCCATATTTCAGGCATCCGCCCGGTTCCGCATGCGCCACCGCGACCGCGCTCCCCACAAGAGTGGTCGCCAGCAGGAATACCCTGGAAATTTTCTGTACCGTCATTGTCTGCATCATACCTGGCCCGATACTGGTCCTGCCGGAAACGGGATGGCCTGCCCCGCTACGGCGCTTCTTGTTCAGAGACATTAGTAACACAATCCTTCGGACATGCATCATCCCCGTCAGGGCCGGTCACAGCTTTCCGTAAGGTCATTATAGACCTGTCCCCTTGGACAGGTATGCGTCTGCTGCATGGGTGCGGCAGGCGTGGTGGTGCCGGGCACCAGTGCGCGCGCAGGTCCCGACCCACCCCCGGCGGGGGCCGGTGCGGATGCAGGCGCCGACTGCTGCTGCTGTTGCTGCTGCATTTCGGAATAGAGGCTGTTCAGTTCGGCATCATAGACGGAGTCGTCTTCCGGTCCGGACCCGCTGGTGCCGTTATAGATACCGGGCGCGGCCTGATGGCTGGCGGCGACCGCCGCAGCAGCGGCCCCCATGCCCAGACCCATGCCAAGCCCGTAACCACCCCAGCCCCAGCCCCAGCCGTACGG
>NZ_JABJWD010000054.1:0-80932 GCF_013155425.1 Gluconacetobacter entanii
CTTTCCCTTCCACCAGCCATGGACCGACTTGGGCATGTTGTTGCCCATCACGGACCCGGGTGTTCCCCACCGGAAAGGAATGATCAGGTACCGGCGGCCGGCCTTTGAGACGCGGACCTTGATCGAACTGTCCAGCATCTTCTTCATGTCATATTCGGGACAGCCTTCCTCAATCACCCTGGCGTAGGCCAGATCGGAATAAACCTCCGCAGAAAATGCGTTCAGCCGCCGGATATTGATCGAGCGCGCGTATTCCCCGGTGCGTGACCGGATCACGCCGCCGCCCGGCAGCGGGGCACCGTTCGCATACGACTTCCACATGTCCTGTGCCTGCTCCGCCAGAACGGAAACGGCGTGCGCGACAGTCGGGAACTCCCCCCCCAGGTCTCCGATACCACGCAGCAGGTTCAGGTCTGTCAGGACAGAGGCCCGGATGCGGCTCACCGCGTCACCCCCCCCTGCGTTGCACCCAGCAGGTCGAATTTGCGCAACACGACGCGGCGCGGCAATTGTAAGCCAGACGCGTGCTCGCGATCCTGGGGGAAGTCACGGAACAGGAAATACAGCGGCGACCGGCGACCGGTCATGGTGAAGGTCTGCCCTGCCGCCGGCACTGGCAGATCCGCAGGCCACGTCAACGTCCCGTCCGCGTTCACCACGGGAATGCCCCCCGTGATGATCTCGCTGCCATCGGCTGAGAGCCAGAACACACGATCAATGCTCAGGGGTGTGAACGCCAGGCGGTCGTTCTCTCCCACGGTAATGGTGCGCCCGAATGGCTCGCTCGACTGCGAGAGGGTGACGCGGTCATACTCTCCTGCTGCAAAAAATGGGGAATCGGACGGGATAGACATGACGATGTCGCCACTCATCCATTCCCCGTACTGCGCCCATTGCCGGACCAGTTTCATGGAGGTCATCGCCGACCAGGCAGCCTGCGCCGCGAACCAGATATGGCCGATGCCATGACATTGCGGGCAGTTGGGCTGCGGGGCGTTCAGCGTGCCGCCAATGCACGGGCACGGCGCAGACGGTTCCCACGAAATGTTCTGCCCCAGACCGCCGGTGGAGGATAACAGGGCATTGCATACCG
The DNA here is from genome assembly GCF_013155425.1 of Gluconacetobacter entanii. Classification (NCBI taxonomy): domain Bacteria; kingdom Pseudomonadati; phylum Pseudomonadota; class Alphaproteobacteria; order Acetobacterales; family Acetobacteraceae; genus Gluconacetobacter; species Gluconacetobacter entanii. Next base: position 1,094 of record NZ_JABJWD010000054.1, read on the forward strand.
CGACATTCGGCAGCATCACACAAACCCCATGCGGATTCCGTTCAGCCGTCCTTCGATCACGCTCTCACGCCCCTCCAGAGACTGCGCCAGCCCCGCGACCTGAACGGACAGGCTCTGCGAAATCCCGTCGATTGAAACTGATCCGGACTGGGGCAGGAACTGGTCCTCGATCAACGACAGCACGGCGCGCTTGAGCACGTAATCTGGCACCTCCGGACATGTCAGGAACGGGTTGGTCAGGCCTGCCTGATAAACGACCTGCAGCATCAGGGGGATGGTGCGGCCGCCCGACAGTGCCCCCATGACAAATACGTTCAGCGGCAGGCTGGACGGCGTCTGGGTGGCGACGATGTTGATCCGGCCATATTTCCGGTCATACCTGATCCAGTCCGACGGAACGACGTAGAGCGGCGCCTGCGGATTGGGGTAGCAGAACCGCAATTCCTGCACCGTCACGATGTGCGTCCGGCGCAGCTGGAGGAACCCCCACTCGTCACCCGAGAAAAATCCCGGATCGTAATCGTATCCCGGCTCCTCCAACGTTGGATAACCCGCCGTGTTCAGGGCCGCCAGAGCCGTCTGGTCGTAGCCCTGGGGAAACATCTGCCTGGGATGGAAGAAGGTGCGGAAACGCGCTTCCGCCAGTGATTCCTCCGCCCGAAGCTTCTCCCACAAGAAGTCGTCGCTGATTTCAACCTGCGGAAAATAACGCGCGGCGACGGACAGCAGGCGGTTCTGTCGCAGCAGTGGCAGGGCCTTCGCACGATCAAACATGCTGGGCTCCTGCGCGACGGTGCCCGTCGTGCCCGCTGCCGTCGTGCTTTCGCTCACTGAGGATCAAACCCCGGCAGTGTCAGCGGCGTGGGCAGCGTATCGGCCGTGATGCCCGTGATCCCGGCCGCAGCCAGTTGCTCAATGATGGCATTCTGGTTCTGCACCAGACCAAACAGCAGGTCACCCAGCCCCACGGACCGGGCGATCGGCATGCAGCGGTTCAGTTCGTCCTGCAGGGTCGCGGTCGGCTTGAACGTGTTGGACGTCATGAAGGCGGCTCCTCGTTAAATACGCGTTACGCAGCGGGCGCAGCCGGTTCTTTGCCGCCGGCGGGGTCGTCCTTGCTGGCGTCGGTTTCACTGTCCGTCCCGGCCTCGCCGCCCGTTCCTGCGCCGTCGGTCTTCCCGGCGGCCTTGCTTACAGCGGGCGTGCTCTTCTTGTCCTCGACCACGCGATAGCCCTTGATCCCCTTGAAATGGGCGGCGACGTCGTCGCTGACCTCCTCGGAAACCATCTGCCCCTTGTCGGGGCTGAACTTCACACCGTTCACCTCCGACGAGGTATGCGGGATCTTGCTTACAATGCGCGGCATCGGCGCGTCTCCTCAGGACTGGTGGGGAAATCGGAAAAGGGGCGACCGATGCCGCCCCCTCCCCGTCAGCTATTGGCGTGCGGGCGCCAGACGTCGTTGTTCGACAGGATGTTCTTGAACACCGCGATCTGCTTGCGCTTGGACAGGCGCAGGTATCCGAACAGCATCTGGGCCCACGGGATCACCGCCTGGTTGGTCGGATACAGCGGGAACTTGATCATCGGTAGCAGCTGACGCCAGACCACCGCGCTGTTTCCGGGCCGCATCGGCAGCAAGAATGCCTTGGACGTGCCCGGGATATCCTGGTTCAGGTCCGTCCAGACTGTCGTGGCTCCGGCGCAGGGGATACGGCAGACCAGACGGAAATCGCTGCCCTGCCCCGGCACGGACCCGGCAACCACGCCCGGACCGTTCTGGCGGGAACGATAGATCGCATAACCGGTCTCCTGGGCACCTGTGCTGCGCTTGATCGTCAGGGTCGCCCCCATGCCAGACGCGATCGCTACCTGGGCGGAGATGACGCCGGTGGACTGCCCGGATGCATTCACGCCCGCCACCAGATAGTAGTAGTTCCCCGCCTGCGCCGCCGTAAACTGGGACGAAACATCCGCGTCCGCCAGCGCAACGGGCGTGACTGCCGACGGTGCGATGGAGGCCTGCGCCGCCGCAATCGCCGGATAGATCACCTCGAACGGCTGCTGCATCTCGGAATCAGGGATGAACACGTCCGGGTCGTTGGAGATATTGCCGAACGAGGTCCGGATACCGTTGACGGGCGCACCCAGCTTCAGGCCACCATCCGAAACACCCGTCAGCGGCACGCGATAGGCCGGGTCGAGGTTCGTGTCGAAATCCGCCTGCGTGTTGTAGGAGCAGAACAGGTTGGTCGCGCGACCGAAGTTTCCGTACCCGGCCACCTTCGCTGCTGCCTTGTTGACCAGGTTGACGCTGGCCAGCTGCTGCCCGCGGCAGTCAAGGATATTGCCGGGATCGACCTGCCCCGCCGCTACGCCATAACGGATCTGCGCCTCAATGCCGTCGAACTCGGTCGGCACCACGGCGGAATCACCGCTGAACGACAGGTATTCAGCGTCGGTCAGCAACTGCAGCGCGCCGTTGTTCTGCTCAACGGCCTGTGAATCGGAAATCGTGTTCTGCAGGGTCTGCACGAACGACACCTGACGCTGGGTCATCAGGAATTTGACCATGCCCACGCGCCGGTTGTAATCACCAACAGAGTTGGGAATGTTCCCCATTTCCGAATTGGTGCTGCCGCCGAGGAAGCCGCCGACGCTATCCTGTTCGGTCCATTCGTCAACGGTTGCCCCGGCCCCCTGCTTGAGGAGCATGTTGAACAGGCGGAAATCCTCGTTCGACTGGATGGTGGACTGCATCGTCATATCCAGCGACTGGATACGCAGCGCGGCACCCCCGGTCAGCTGCGAGACGTCGGTGCCGTATCCCGCCTCAAGGGCTTTGCGAAGCCCTTCAAGGTCTTTCACCGACATCATGCCGGAACGGGCATCACTCGGCTGGATCAGCGCAGGGTTGAAATTCATGGTCTGTATTTCCTTGCTGTGATCAGGCCGACGTCAGACGGACTGAATCGCCTTGACGAGGGGTTCGGGGATCTCGGCGCCCTGGTTCAGGCACCCTTCGATCATCGACACGTCCACGGCCGAGATGAGGCCCTTCTTCATGGCCTGCATCGACGCCTGCATGATTTCGGCCCGCGACGCGCCCTGCGGCTGGGCCGGGGCACCGGCAGGCTGGCTCTTTTCCATGATGCTCAGGACCGAAGCGCGCCCGCGGCCCTGCGCGCCGAACGTATCGAGACGATCGGACAGGGACTTGATGACCGTGTCCTGATCCTTCACCAGCCGCAGTAGCGACTGCATGCCAGACAGGGCCTTGACCATCTCGCCGGCATTCTCTGCGCGAACGGCTGCCAGTTCGCTGGCCAGCGCCGTGTTCTGCCCCTTGAGGAAACGCATGCCCGTGACAAGGGCCGCACCGTCAACAACTTCGGCTGTCTCGCCGCCTTCCAGCGTCACGGTCAGCGACTTGCCGAACATCTCGGCGTCATCGTCATCCTCTTCCCCGCCTTCTCCGGCCTTGCGGCGCGCTTCCTCGGCCGCCCTGGCCTCCGCCTCTTTTTTCTTGCGGGCCTTTTCAAGTTCCTCCTCGGTCAGGGGCTTTCCCCCTTCCTTCGGATCGTCCTTGCCCTTATCCGTGGTGCGCGACTTGCGCATTTCCTCGATCCCGCTCAGATCATTGAGCAGCGCGTCAAAGCCCCCCGCCGTGGGCGCCGGGTTGGTTTTTTCAGTCATGTCTTGTCCTTTGTTCTCGGCCCCTCTGGAGGTCGCCCAGGAACCGTTCGACCAGCTCCGAGGCCCGGTCCGGATCCACGTCAAAAGCCTGCGCGACGTGCGCGACGAGCGCATCGACGGACGGCTTCACCCGACCGGCGCGGATGTCCCCCGCCAGCCTGTCCCTGAAATCCCAGTAATTCTGGAGGTGCGGATCCGGCATTTCGGAGCGCAGCGCTGCCCCTCCGCTCAGTTCCGCCATGTCCGTGCCGTAGCCAGCTTCCAGCGCCTTACGCATGCAAAACGCCCCGGCGGCCATGCTCTTGGCCAGCGCCCCGAACGGCACGACCGCCACGGTGGGCACGTGCAGGTTCACCGGCGTCCCGCTCATCCCGATATTGGTCCAGCGCACCCGATCGATGACCGGGCGCTGCCGCCCGGTTTTCGGGTCCGCGATCTTGCTCCGGTGGCAGTCTCCTCCCACCGACGGGAACCAGTGCTTCGGCGGACGCTGGCGCGTCAGGGAATCCCAGAACATGTTCGCATGCTCGACGGTCGGCCCCTCCCCGCCATAGATTTCGGCCTTCACGAACGTCTTTTTGCCATCTGCCCGTACGTCCACAGGCTTGCCGATCTCGAACAGATGGTGTGACGGCTGCCCGGCCACCGGCCCCATCTGGGTGCGATGATCGAGGTCTATGTTCCCGTATTTCAGGAAGTAGGGCGCGCTTTCCTGAAGCGCTTTCGACAGGACAACTTCGCCCTGATGATCCACGCTCTCGTCCGACGCCTGCATGTAGACAAAGCGCCGGCCACCCTCTTCACGCGGCTGGGCCTTGAACATGCTGTCGATGCAGAAAAACTCTTGATCGCTCATGCCCCAAGGCTGCCGTCACGATATGAGTCATTCCAGCCGGAAGGTCATCTCGGATCGCAGCCTTATGCCTTTCCGGCGAGGCGCACTGCCGTCATTCTTGTTTGCATGCATGCATGCATGCATGCAATTTATCGGGCTGGATGTCTGTCAGTCGCGGGTGCCTGGGTGCCTGGGTGCCTGGGTGCCGCACCCTTCCGGCCTGATTGGCAAGTTGCAAGAAAGGCGTCGGAAGGAAAATTCCGACGCCTTTCTTTTTACCCCTCCCACACAAGCGGCAATTCCTCAGGTGCCAGCGGCCTCCAGCGCGGCCTGGGCGTCCGCGATGACCAGCAGCAGTTTGCCTCTCTCACGAATCAGATCCAGAAACCTGTCGCGGCCTTCATCGCTCAGTAGGGATGCCATCCGGGCTGATTCGATCCTACGCTCCACGACCACAAGCTGGTTCTGCGCCGCCGAAAGAATGGCCTGGTCAGCCGCCCGGATCCGTGCCTGCCTTTCCCCAAGGCTCCCCAGCATTCCGCTGATTTCGGTTGCGGCCTGGGTGGGGTTATTGCGCTCTGTCATATGTGCTGCCTTTCTTTCTGATTTGCTTGCAAGCTTGCAAGCAAGGCGTCGTGGCGGGTTGCTTCGGAGGCATGCACTATGCCGCGCGCGAGGCATGATCGCGGCGTTCGGAGCGTGCCTGATGCAGGTATCCGGCGATTCCCGTTTCATCCAGCCCCTCAAGGGGTGACGTCACGATATCGCGGAGATTGTATTTCTCCGTCAGCCGCCGTCGGTTGCGGCGCTCGACCGGATGATCTGCAAGGATGTCGATCAGTTCGACATCACTGGTCTGACCCACACGGTTGATGCGCCCGTCGCGCTGCGCATGCAGCATTGCCGTCTGTGGCGTGTCATACTGCGCCAGCCATTTCCCGCGCTGAAGGTTCGCGCCCACTGCCGCAGCATCACTGGCAACCATGATGTCATGCTCGCCAGCCTGGTAGGCCCTTTTTTTCCGGTCCTTCTCGGCAGAGGAATCAGCCCCCGTCAGGGTCACGACCCGGTGCCCTTCCGCGCGCAGGCGTGACGCGATGTCATGGACCCGGTCCAGCGACCGCGCGAACACCACGCCCGGCCTGCCGCGACGCTGTTCCGCAACGGTGACGGTGCGATTGGTTTTCGCTTCGCCCCCCAAAGCCTGCATGATGGCGGTGTTGCGCAGGATCCCGATGGAGGGGTTCATCCGTTCGGCAATCGCGCGATGGTCGGCATCGTCGGCCGCGCTGAACGCGGCGGGCGCCAGCTTTTTCATCGCCTCCACATCCACATCGCCCTTCATGCGCGCGATCCGCGCCCTGGCCGACGCCTGCTCGACCTCCGCCAGACGGGACCTCTCCGCCGCGCCCAGGGGCACGACTTCCTCCGTCTTGGTGGCGTTCACGCCCGAGGCGATGCGCCCGGTGTAGAAGTGGCGGGCCATCTCGCGCCGCAGGCCTTCACGCGCGGCGCTGGTATCGCCGCCGTATTTGCGCATGAAGGCATCCCGGTCGCCGTAGCGTTTGCGATCCATCTTCGACAGCACGTCAAACGCCTCGGACGCGTCATTCTTGACCGGGTCTGCTGTCATGTTGACGTAGTACGGGGTGCTGTCCGCCACGGCGTCAACCACGTTCGCCAGGCTGGAGTTTTTCTTGCCTGCCCGGTTGAGCAGGTTATGCCCCTCGTCCACGTTCAGGTAATCGTGGTGGATGCCCTCCCGGTCCAGAACGCCGCGCACGTAATTCATCCGCCCGTCGGCATCCATGCCATCCAGTTTCTGGGTGATCTCGGCAGGCGATACGCCTTCCTGCCCCGCCGCCATGTGCAGGACGTCATCGCGGAACGCCTGATGGGTGACGACCGAAAAATGCACGTCCGGGTTTTTATAGGCCGCGATCCGCTGCTCCCGGTTTGCCGACGGATCCGCATGCCAGCGGAATTTCCCGGGCTGGAGCAGGGTAAGGGCCTCTCCATGGAACTGCCCCTGCACGATGGACGGTACCAGAAATAGCCCGCGCTTTGCCTTCCCCTGACCCTGCAGATGCGTGAACCCCGCCAACCCGATGGAGGTCTTTCCCGAGCCCACTCCCAGGCCGGCGACCACCCGCCTGTTGTGCTCGATCAGCTTGACCGCCCGCTGCCGCCCGACGAAACGTCCGCTCATGTCCGGGCGCCACAACTTCACCGGCTGCCCGGCACGGAACTGGGAACCGACATGCGGCATCATCTGTGCGATCGTCTGTTCCGCCGCATGACCCACAGACCACCGTTCCCCAAGCGCCGGCCCCTCCGCACCGACAGGGGAGGGGGCCGCGTCGGCACCAAAGAACTGCATCTGCGCTTCGCCGCGTCCCTCCTCCGCCGCACGCGCGGCATCCAGCCGGTCCGCTACGCCGCCCGCGGCATATCGCCCGTTCTCGCGCTGGCGCAGCGCATCAATGCGCTCGCGGTGTTCGGCCATGCGCCGTTCCCGCGCACCGGGATCGAGCGCATCCAGATGGCGCAGGTCGTGCGCGATGACCGTCTTTCCGACCGCCAGCGGCGCATCGGGGCGCAGGCGGTTGTAATGGTCCGCGAAACGCCCGATCACATGCGAGCGCGCCACGTCCTGCATGGCGGCGTAGGCGTTCGCGGGGCCGCCCATGGCATCGCTGTATTTTCCCCACGTCATCGTGGCCCGGTCCAGCGCGGACGCCTTCTCGTCATGCGCCTTCTTCCAGTCACGCCACTGCGGATTGACGGACGTGCCGAACATGTCCTGCGTCTCGCGCACGGGTTCCTGCCCGGCATGCGCCTCCAGATCCGCGCGCATCTGCGCCACCTTCGGGTCGGAACGCGCAAAATCCTCCGCGAAGCGCGCCCGCAGGCCCCGCCGCTCCGCATCCGTGAGGTCGCCAATCGGCTTGAACGCTGCCGCCCCGTCTGGATGCTCCGCCAGCGCGCGATGCAGAGCATCCACAGATGTCTCGTCCACCGGGAAATTCTGACGCTGCAGGGATGTCCGTGCCCCCCCGAGGGAGGCGACATGCTCATCCGCCATTTCCTCGAAACGGGGGCGATGCTCCTCCGCCCGGACCATGTTCCCGGCGGCGTCATACTGGGGGGCCTGCCGCCCCAGCGCCTGCATGAAGGCCTGCCGGTCGCCCGCGCGCCGCATGGTCGTTTCCGACAGCAGGTCGGCCAGCGCCTTCGCCGGGGTTTCCCCGTCGGCAATACGACTGCCGATGAACGAACGGATCGCCGCCTCGTGCCCCTCAACCGACGTCGTATCGTCCGGGGTGGCATAGGGCGCGGCCAGGCGCGGCAGCACGCCCGGCTGGCTGTCCATCGCCATATCTGGCCGGTTGGCCACGCCATGGGGCAGCCATCCATCCTCGTCGTGCCGCCCCTCGATGATGTCGAGCGCCCCGCGCACATGCGCCAGATCCTGCGGATCGACAGGTTTCGTCAGGCGCTCGATGCCCGACCGGTTCAGCGTGACGATGGTGGATGCCCCCGCCTTGCCCACCTCGTAATCGCCCTTCTGCAGGCCCAGCGCATGCAGCTGCACGATCGCGGTTTCCAGGGAGGTCTTGCCCATCGGCACCTGGACGTGATCCTTGCGCCCCTGCTTCATGGCCATGACCATGGCGGCGTTGGCCTCCATCTCGCCATAGGCAGTGCCAAGCCTGCGCTGCGCCCCGCTGACCAGATCCTTGCGCTTCGTGTTGAGTTCCTGCGCAACGGTCAGGTCCGAGGCGTCCATGGCGGGCGAAAGGTCGATGGCCTGCGCCTGGTCGTGCATTTCCCGCGCATCGGCCAGCGCTCGGCGTGACGTGTCCATGTAATGGTCGGTGTGGAACCTCTCCATCGCCGTGGCGGCGTCGGCCATGTCCCCGGGCGACAGGTCGCCATGCATCCGCTGCGCCAGCACCTGCGCCGCGCCCGCGACGCCCAGCACGTCCACCACGGACCGGTCCATCTGCGATGCGCCCGTGCTGGCCAGCGACAGGGCGTTCATGGCGTTGTAGGCCCCGGACGCAACATGGCGTTCCAGCGCCTCCCGGCCGCCCATGCGGCTGGCCTCGTTCAGGAAGGACCGCGTGCCGATAGTGCGCAGGTCCTTCTCGATGTCCGCCGCCACCGCGCCGTGGCTGGCCGGCTCCGCCTCGATGACGAAGGACTTGGGCTCGACGGGAGCCTCGGACGTGGAAATTTCGCGCAGTTTTTTCCGCGCGTCGGCCTTTGCCGTCTTCAGGGTCTTTTCCGCGCGCAGCAGGTCGATCGCCCGCCTCCCGTCAATCTCCCACCCTGCCTTCAGCGGCGGCGGGTTCTCGCGCACCTTGTCCAGTTCACGCCCGATCCGGTCCGCTGTCACCTTCGGGAGGCCTTCGGGCAGGGAGGCCTCCCGCGCTTCGTTGACCTCCTGCTCCAGCCCCTCCGGCGTCAGGCCGTTCGCCTCCGCCCGGTCGCGGTAATGCGCGGTGAAACCAAGCCCGGCCCCCGACGGCGCGGACGGGTCCAGATCCTGCATGCTGATGGTCTGGTCGCTCTCCGACGCCATCGGCACTTCGCCCAGCCCGGCCTTGCGCCGCAGGTCCGCATCCGCCAGCAGTCGCTTGCGCTGCATGCCCACCGCCTCCCGCGCGCGGGACAACAGCATCTGCGCATGCGCGTTGCGCGCCCGGGTCTTCTCCGCTTCGGTCGCGCCGCTGAACTGTTCCTCGGGAAACCGTGTCTCGGCCTCGGTCCAGCCCAGGGCATCGCCCACCTGTTTGACGAACGCGTCCTCATGCGCGCGTTCCTGCGCCCGCACGGCGTGGGTGGCTTCGTCCTTGGAGGGGGTCAGGCCCTTTTCACGGTCGGCCTTGCGCCGTTCTTTCTCCCGCGCGCGATGCTCCTGCGCCCGCTGGGCCGCTTCTTCGCGGTACTGGGCCTCGCTGCGCACGCCGGTCAGGCGCAGGTGGTTCAACGCCCCGCCCGCGCCTCCGATCACCTTGGCACTGCCGTCCTTCTGCACCTGCACAAGGACATGCACACCCTTGTCATCCCGGCCGTTGGGATGAACCGTCAGCCACCGCTCCCCCGGAGCCAGGGCCTTTAGAAGGCTGGCGCCGATCAGCACCAGCTTCTGCTTCACATTGCGGAATACCTGCATCCCGGAAGGATATCGTCACGATATACTTCCGAAACTTAAGCAGGTTGAAAGACCAGAAAGTTTTTGTTTTTTTCTCGCGATTGTGGAACCGCGCAACATCCGGAGCATAAGGTCTAAATATCATCGGAAGTTTAGTATTCAAAACTATTGCCATTTCCTTTCTAAACTTATCCTTTTCTTGTTCGCTAAATACAAAACTTTTTTCTTTTTTGCTTTGATAAAACTTATTATAATAATCTCTACATTTATTATAGATAATGCCGAATTCTCTCTTCACGTCTTTATTAAAATAAAATTCTGATTTAATAATTAATATGCCAGTATTCTTTACAGAATCTGAAGTAATAAATTCTTCAATATCTTTATCGTCTTCCATAACAGAAATATCAGAAACCATACTGCATATATTGTCAAATATCTCTATTCTTTTATCGAAGAGATCAAGTATATATTTCTCCCTTGCAATTTCTTTCTGTTCTGTAGCTATCGCCCGCGCACGAGAGGCAACCCATATCGCGATTCCTCCTGTAAACAACACAGCAATAAGTGGCGCAAAATTATGAATTACCCACATAAACCAATTTTCATGTGAAATCGCATGCACATGCAGTGGCGCAGAACCACTAGGCCCCGTAACAGTCCAATCCATACCTGACTAAAATCCCATTTATTGGCCCTGTACGACCGCAACTCCATACAGTCGCCAAAGCATCCTCACAAAAACGCCGAACCCGCATGGTTCCTGAACAGATCCGCATCCCGCACATACGCGTTCAGCGTCTCCAGACTTTTGTGCCGACTGACGTCGCGCATCTTGAAAATCGTCGCCCCGGCGCGCGCCGCGCTGGTCAGGAACCCTGACCGCAGGGAATGCCCCGAAAACTGCGCCGGGTCTTCGTTGATCAACAGGCACCGCTCCTTCACGATCTCCGCCACGGCCGCCGGGCGCAGGGGCTGCGCGCCGACCTTGCCGCCCCGGCGCACGCGGCGGAACAGGGGGCCACTTTCGATCCCGGCCGCCGCCATCCATGCCTCAATGGCTGGGCCAGGGCGCAGGCGGTTGCCGCGCGGGATCGCGATGGTCTGGCCCTGTCCCTCCTGGTCGGTCTTCGACTTGCGGATCAGCACCCGGTATCCGTCATCCGTGCGCGACAGGTCCTCCACACGCAGCGCGACCAGCTCGCTGCGCCGGAACGCCCCGGCAAAGCCCAATGCGAGGATCGCCCGGTCGCGCAGCCCCTTCAGGCTGTCATCGCAGGTGTCGATCATGCGCTCCACGATATCCGCCGTGGCGGCGGCCTTGCGGTCCGGGGCACCGCCCATCTCCCGCCGGATGCCCTTCAGCGTCTTGGACACCAGTTCGGACCGGGTCGGTGTCTCCTCGTCCGCCAGCCGGTGCAGGTAACGGATGGCCGCCACCCGCCGCCCGATCGTGGACGGACGCAGGCCCTGCTCCGCTGAATCCGCGATGAAGTTGGCCACCGTCTCCGGCGCGGCGGGCAGGGAACTGACCCCGCGCGCCGTGCACCAGGTGGTGAAGGTGTTGATGTCGGTCATGTAGGCGCGGCGCGTGCTCGGGGCCTCGGCCTCCAGGATGAAGCGGCGCGCGCGCGCGGACGGCACGATGGCGATGGCGGTGTCGGGCTGGGTCGGAACAATAATCTGGTTCATCTCGAAATCCTGTTCGTATCTGGGTGCTCCCCCGCTGTGACGGGGGAGCGGGAAGGGGGATCAGGTCGGGTTACGTTCCGTGATCCGACCCCTCCGCCAGCAGACGCCGCATGTCATCCTCAATCGATGCCACCATATCGCGCACCAGATCAAGACAGTCCGGGTTGCGGGACAATACCCGCACCACGCCGATTTTCAGCATGACGCCCCCGAACGTGGGCGATGCGGTGTCCATGATGTCGCGCTCGACGGCCTTCATCTCCGCAAAGACCTGCGTCAGCTCGTCGTCGCGCCAGTCCTCCGCGTCCGGGCGCGACAGCATCGCCTCCAGCCGCGCCGCGGCCTCCTGCGTCAGCGTCCACAGTGGCGCGAGGAAGGAGAGGGGATAGTTCGCCGCCAGCAGGCCGGGCGGCATCGTGGTATCGGCGCTCATCGTGCCGCCCCCCATCCGTGCAACATCTCCCCCAGGCGGGAGATGCCTTTCGCGGTCACCCGCAGGCGGGTCACAATCTTCGTCCTCCCTGATTCCTGATGCAGGGTGACCAGCTTGTGCTCCAGCAGGCCACTGTCCAGCTTGGTCTGGTACGCCAGCCAATGCTCGCCCTTGCGGTAGATCCAGCGCTGGTCGCGCATGAAATTGCGCAACAGGATCGGGTTGACCTGCAGGTTCTTCGCCGCCTGCCGCATGTCGATCGACCCCTCGGTCCCCGCAATGCGCGCCAGCGCGGACACCTTGGGCGCGTCACGTTCGATCCGCACCTGCTGCTGCGCGATCGTGTCCGCCTGCGCCGCGATCCGGTCCTGCTGGTCGGCCGCAAGGCGCAGCGCCTCCGACAGGGTGCGCGGCACACGCGGGTCCGGGACGGGCGACGTCGAGGCCTCCAGTTCCAGCCAGCGGTCGATGACTTTCAGCCGAAGGTCCGACCGGTAACCGGTGATGAGGTTGAGCGTCAGGTTCTTGGGGAGATTGTAGCATTTCCGCTGCTCTCCCTTGGCGTCAAGGTAGACGCATCCAAACTTGGATGCGTCGCATCCAATGTCCTGCAGCATCTTCTCAATGTCACGCACGACATGGAAATGCTTCTTTCCCGTCAGCGCGGAAATCTCACGACTGGACATTGTGAGAGAGGCAGCATCGCCAACATCAGGCACGATGCTGTCAAATAGAGTAGGCGACGACCGCCCCTTGGAAATGTTATGAAAATGATCAGCCGATGGCATGGGGCTCTATCCCTTGCGGTTGGTTAGACCGGGTAGGAGTTGCAGCCTCCTGCCCGGTCGCCTTTGTGTATGTCATGTATGCCGGTTGCGTCAACATAATGTATGCCGTTGACGCATACAGTTTGTTTGTGCCATGACATCGCCATGGATGAACTGAATTCAGAGCGCATCATCACCCCGATGCCGAAGTCTCTTGTGCAAGCGATTGATGATTTTCGCTTTTCTGAGCGCATGCCTTCGCGCGCGGAAGCCATCCGTCGCTTGATCCTGCTTGGACTTGATGCCGTGCATCAGGAGCAAATGAAGAATCAACCTCCTCTCTGAGAGCGTCATGATGCTCAATTGAGGTCGGAAAAGATGCCCTCAAGTTTGAGGGCATCTATCTTGACGCCTATGGTCGCAAGAAACCTTGCTACAACCTTCCCAAGAATCTGACGCTTAACCTGATAGCGGGCTACCGGTAGGACTTGCGGTTTAGGTCTCCTCAACTTTGAGGAGACCTCCAGCGCGCCGCATCCAGCATGAGCATCCCTGCCATGCCATCCCGTTAACCCGCTCCAGAAATGTTCTGTGATATCGGACATGCAGAACATCGGGGGCCGGGAACCTTGACGACAAGACTGCGACACGTTGTTGGCTTGGCTGCCGCCATACTTCTTCTCCCTGTTGTCGCGGTCCATGCGAACAGTCCGTCGCTCACGGAAGAAGGCAACGAGATCATACCACCTGTAACGAAAACTGGAGGCCTGTACAGCCCGCCAGGAAACTGGGTTACACAGCGTGGAAAGAACTCGAATATTCTGCTTACACGTTCCGTAATTAAAGATGTTGAACTAGCAATCACCATATTCTCGGAAACGCATGAAGTTTCTCTTGTCGGGGTAGCTTATCTGCCAGACGTACATGATTTCTCTCTGATCTTCCCAGACATGAAGATCACATTGCCACCCGCACCTGATGACTTCCCTGTGCATTACAGTTCAAACGTCGGACCGGTAGCCTTATTTGCCAAATCCATTCCAGCATCTGACCTTCCCGCAGTCATTCATGACCTGACCAAGCAGGACAAAGTCGAGATCGTGTTTAGTGGGAGGCATGTGGAATTTTCCCTGATCGGATCGTCCAGCGCCATCGGTACCCTCGCCAAAGCGGCTGAAGATCAGGGTACTTCTTTGCCGCGGCCTTTTAATCCATTCCCCAGCGCTCCCAAGACACAGGCAATGCCCCAGCCCAGTGACGGGCCTGCGCCCAATACGCCTGATCCCAAAGCCTTCACTGACGAAATTTCCGAACCTGCCGCGGATACATCGTCATTTTGGGACTGGGATTCATTGATCATGACAGCCGAAGTCTGTGGCGGAATTGGCTTCCTCGCGATACTGGGCATGGGGATTTCAGCACTCGGGAAACATGACAGAAAACTGAAATCAGACGCGCAGAAAGAAAGACAGCGTCTGCAGGATCTGTACAACCAGCGCATCAACACAGGCTTTGACGCCATCCGCGAACACGCCCGGACACTGGGCCTGAAACGATGGCAGCTCATCTCCTATGACGACTATGGGACGCCCCAGTACGGCAAATGGTACCGGGAAATCGATTATTTCCTCAATACCGTCATCTGGACGCTGCCGGCCCTGCAGGGCATCAATCGTCAGGCCAATCCACAACTGGATGAAAACTACCGCAAGGCCATCATCCAGGCAGCCGCCGCCAACCAGCCCAACCAGAACGGTGATATCCCGTTCAGCGACGACATGGACCCCTATGCCTACGAACGTGCCTGTGCCCAGGTGCTCACGAACGAAGGCTGGAACGCCCGCGCCACGGTCGGCAGCGGGGACCAAGGCGCCGACGTAACAGCCGAACGCAATGGCATCCGCATTGTCCTGCAGTGCAAGCTCTACAGCAACGCCGTCCCCAATTCCGCGGTCCAGCAGGTCGCGGCTGCGCGCCTGCACTACGCCGCGCAATATGCCGCCGTCGTCTCCAACGCCCGTTACACTGCCTCGGCCCAGCAGCTGGCGCGCACCACCAATGTGACGCTCCTCCACCACGACCAGCTTGCGGCCTGGGCAGCTTCGCTGAATGGCATGCCTGACAACGTGGAACCGATCCGGGCATGATGCCCGGACCATTAACCGACCTCCCACTGAATACCGGCGAACGGTAGCGCATATCGCTGGACACTCACGAGTGAAGCGTTCCCACTTGACGCTACGTCAAAAACTTCCTATTTTCACGACGAGGACTTGATAACGGTGCCGCACGATGCAGAACGTCGCAGATTGCAGAACGCTATCACGCAAGGGGCAAGGATCGTATGGACGCACCATGCGACACAGCGTTCACGGGAACGCCATATCTCCAAGCTGATTGCGGAGCGCGTACTCCGTCGCGGCAACATTGATCAAATCGAAGCACCACTGGACGGTGATGAAACCTGGCGCGTGGTCGGGACCGATAATGACGGTCGCCGGATAGGCGTGGTTGTCACTTTGAAAGATGACGTCTGTATCATTCGTATCATCACGGTTATGGCGCTCCGCTGAAAGGAAGAATTCATGTTCAGAACACTGCCCTCGTACGAGGAAGACGGCCTGGGGCTGCCTTACGCGGTGACGCTGATTGACGCCGCGGAAGAAGAAATTGACGAAACCACCGGGGAAGTGATCGGAGTTTCCGTGCCCGACATGGAAGGGCTTGCGGCCGCCGTGGCGATGGCGCGCGTCCTGATCCCGACCGGCCTTCTGCCGCTGGAGATCCGGTTCCTGCGCGACGTGCTGGACCTGTCTTCGGGGGATATGGCAAAGATCCTGATGATGAACCCGGCCACCTATTCCCGTTGGGAGAATGGCAAGCAGGAAGTCGGCCAGTGGGCGGACAAGCAGTTGCGCATGGTGGTGGTGACCACGCTGCGTGACCGTTTCCTGCATTTCAGCGTGGACCCGAAAACCGTGACATCGCTTTCCCCGCTCAAGCCACGCGCCAGCCAGACCGCTCCACGGATCCGGATGGTCCGGCGCGTCCTACCCGCTGAGGTCACACAACTGGACGAGTGGGATACGGTTCCGCAGGCCATGGCTGCCTGACCCCCGTCGGTATTGGAGCTGAGGCAGCCAGATTATTCCTCAATCTTGCGTGGGTTTGTCGGCTTGATGCCATGCTTGCGCTGGGTCTGGGCTACCCACCTCACAGCCCATTGAGATAATCATTACGTAGAAAATCAGGTATACTATGACTTGTTCATGTATTATACAAACTTCACATAGTATTAACATATGGGAAATAACAAAAACATTTCTTCCAGGCATTATTACAGCATGTGTGACAGGATCAATTGCTTCTGCTGCATATTTTGTTGCTAGATCACAGAGAGAAATTGCCACAAATAAGTATAATTTAGACCTATTTGACAAAAGATGGGAAATATATAAAGAGTTTTATCCGTTTTATACAGATAAAAATAATATATTTGATAGTTCTTTCAAGGAAAAAGAAACTGTCTTCGAGAAAATACCCCTTATATTTAATGGAATTACACAAACAGATATTAAGTCACTACATGACAATAAATCTCGCATTGAATCATTAGATATAGATCAAAAAAAAGATTCAATCTAGTATTTATCAAATAAATATTAGATTGAAAGATGACGAATTGAATCTTTTTGACCTTAATAGAAAAAAGGAACGTATAGATAAAGGTATAAGTACTTACGAAGTAAAAATTTTCACTAGTATTGGCGAAGAAATATCAAATTGTGACACATTAATAAAGGAGCGAAAAGAGGAAATTGCTAATCTTGATAAAAAAATTGAAAACATTACTTCTGAACGCGACAATGCAGAAAAAAACATCTATTCTACAATAAATGATATTAACAATAAGATTTATTCATCTCTAACTGTGAACCACAATGCATACACCACAATTAATTTGGTAGACTTTTTGCCTAATATTTCTATTTATGAGAGATTTACAGCATTAGCTTCTCTTTTTATTTGCTTATTAGTGTTTTCAATGATGTTTATTCATTTATTAATAAATTAAATCAAAACATCAATCATAAATAAATGGATAAATAATTTAGAATAAACATGAAGAGGAAGGTCAATCATACTTCATCCATGATCGTACACATCAAACGCACGGTCAATCCAGACGACATAGAAAACCCGGCCGCCACGATAACCGACCATCGGCGCCATGGCCGCACATCGAAAAGAAATTATTGGCGTCTCTTCTGTGATGAATGCCGGAATAGCCACCTTCATGGATGATCGACCGATCTTCTCGTATCCAAGTCCGTGACGACCGGATGCCCGCAGTTCGTTCCACGTTAATTTGGAACGTTTGGCGATTGCCATAGCGAACCTTGCCCGCTCATTCTCCTCGCAGCATTCGATATCATGCGATGGCTGCAGGTTTTCCAGACTGAAATGGGGCTTCAGGTGATCAGTACTGCCGCTTGATGACTGCGGCGCAGCAATTCTTCCCGATGTCCGCGCTGGGGCACTGGCGATACGCTTTTTGTTTTTCTTGGCCGACAGGACGCTAGTCCTTCAGCCGCCTCTTGAAGAATTTTTTCATAGCTGACTGGGAGATCACGTTATTTGCACCGCTCTTGTCAGTGTTGCGCCACGGCGCTTCCTCATGCGTCATATTGCGCAGTTTCCACGCGGAAAACTGCCCATACTCGTCATAGACTTCGTTCAGCAGTTCCCGGTCATCCTCGTCATATACCGAGAAATCCAGCCCCACAGGACATGGAATCCCTTGTGACCCATATATCTTGAACGCATGGTAAATTGATTCCACCACGGGGCCATGCTGCCAAGCGACAATCGGCTCCATAAACAGGGGCGTGTCGTTCAAAGCCAGGCTGAACCCCTGCGCGTAATAGCAGAGCTTCTGGAGCTTCAGATTGGAAATCTCATCCCCAACGTCTGGATCCGCCAACGTCAGAAAATAATCAGCGACCTGCCTCGCGCTCAGCATAACCGTGCCCCCAGTCTTGATACGCGGCGACGGAGATGGTCCGTGATACCACGATGATCGTAATAGGTAGTGGTCGTCGCCGGTCTGGTCAACATACCAGACAGCCTGCCAGCCCCCTATTTTTTACGACCCGACCGCCGCTGGCGACGGGATGCATGTATGATCGTGGCCCATGCCCGTGCCCGGGTGCGTTCCTCGCGGACCAGCAGCCAGATCAGTGCGCGCCACATCCTATGGCGCGGCGCAATCATGCCGGACTCTCGCGCCCAAGCATGATAAAGCATTTTCTCACCGGCTTCGGATCCCGCAGTTTTCCTCCGTTCTCCTTGGTCGCCATGACCTGGCGCTTGAAAGTGTCGAACGGCAGCTCGCGGATTGCCCCCAGGAAGGCAGGATTGTCGTAATGGCGCAGAAAGCTGGCCCGGGCCTCGCTTTCGCTGCCAAAGCCGAGCATCGCCTTTTCCTCGTCCTTCTTGCGAAAATCAGGGGGTGCCATGGTCTGGACGATCCAGACACGCTGCGACTTTTCATCCGGTCCGATGAACACGTCATAATGGTCGCCGTCCGCCCCCACGGTGCCCCGGATATATCCGTAATGGCATGTCATGGTGGTGGCCCATTCCTTGCCGCCATGATCGCGACCGCGGCGGACGCTCCCGGCCTCGTTCTCGATTGTGATTGGCAAGCCTCCGAACTCGGTTTTCGTCTTACGATAATTTCCAGCCCGTTTCTGTCCCTCCGTGGGTTCATGGAAGCATGACAAGGGATGCGGCATGGCTTTGAGGAGGATCAGCATGGCAGAATGCCTCGGCGCTTGCCGATTTGCTTGCAAGCATGCATGTCAGCCTCCAAACGCGCTGTAGGTCTGGCCTGCTTTCGCGCCATAGACCGTAATGGGGCCGCTGACTGGCCCCCACCGGAATATGCCGGGGTTCGTCGCCGATGCCGGATAGACGGCAATCGCTGTGGAACCAAGATCGCCCCCCGCGCATCCCGTCAGACAGATATACTCCACCGCCGCAGAGGTGTTCTGGAACACGCCGCCATGATTTTGGGTGCCAGCCGGGAAAATCTCCTGCCACGTGGCTGCGGCCATGATCGCCGGAGCCTCGGGCATCATGGGACTGGACGGCCCCACGCTCGCCGCCAGGGCAAGCACAGGGCAGGCCAGAACCGCAAGGAAAGTCAGAAAACCGCGCATAATCGCTCCGCTGCATGATGATGTCCCATCATGCCGTCACGACAGACGCGTGTTTTGCATGCATGCATGCAATCTGGCTACGTTGGTTGCTGCCCGCTTGGTCTGCCGACTGGCTTGAGACTATGCTTGCGCAGGATTCCGTCCATCCAGTTGACGAATTCAGGGGAAACATCAGGTCCCGGATCCGTAACCGTGACCCAGCTGCCCCGGCAGTTCGGGTGCTGGACGCCGGCGGCTGGCCACCACATCTCGTTTTCGCTGCGGGGCATCAGCCCTTCGTCAGTGCGACGCCGCGAAGCGGCAGAGCGCCCGATATTGGTTTTCCCGACCCAGACCTGCGTCTGGCCATTCTGCTCCGGCGCGTCGGGCGCAACGACGGTAAAGATTTTCCCGTTGATCGATTTGCAGAACGCGCACGCGCCGCGATAAGCTTCCACGCGCTTGACCCGCTGCCCGGGCGAGAGGGTGGCGATCAGGCCCTGGTTGCAGGCCTCCCCCGCCTCGGTCACTGCAATGCGCCGGAAATCTCGGTTCAGTTCCCCGAACGCATCAAAAAGGCTCTGCCGCAGTGCGGTGAACTGACCCTGCTTCATCCCGAACATCTGCGCTTCCATGTGCTGGATGATCAGGTTCTTCATCTTGTGGCGCGCCACGTCGGTGACGGCGGAGATGTTCTCGGCCGCGCGTGCCCGCGCAATCTCGATGGTCTTCATCTCGACTGGCGTGAGGATCTTGCGCGGAACCGCCCCGAACCCCGTGGGCATGTATTCCGCCATTTTCGCGATGCTCTCGGCATCCCGGATGCCCCGCGCCTCGAACGCAGCCTGCGCCTTTCCCGCGAGCGTAGCCCGTACCGTCAGCCAGTCCCCCCAGTCCACCGCCACGTCATGCGGCAGGTATTCCTGCATCAGCAGCTCGACCAGCAGCATCCAGTCATCAAGGGTATAATCTTCGGGAGGATGCCGCTCCAGATGCGCCCGGGCCTCCTGCTCCTGTTCAGGCGTCCACCGTCCCCATCCAGGGGATAGCGCCTTCTGGAGCGAGCCTGTGCCCTTCCCGGTAAGGATCTGGCCAAAGCGGTCCTGCAGTTGCTTCAGGACCGCCTGATATTTCTGGGTGAACAGTTCGACCAGCCTGCGGATGATCGGATTGGGAACGTCATCCCACAGCATGGTGGGGTTCCGGGCTGGCGTTTCCGTCGCGGCCTTGAACAGGCTTTCCAGCGCATCATCGCACTGGCATGACGCTATACCTCCAATATCGACCAGAATTTCCGCGCGCCTGGTCATGCACGCCGACAGTCAGGAAGCAGCACCAGAATACGGGCTGAAGGGATCAGTCCTTTCGTGAGGCGGTCGCGTCGGCTTCCGCCCGCATCTGCCGCGCCTTCCTGACGCGTTCCTCCCAGGCCGTCTCTGCCTCCGGAGACAGCTTCACGCGGCTCTCCCTGGCTATGTCCACCGTGTCCGGATAATCCCACGTTTCGGGATTTTTCAGTACGGTCATCTTTCTTCTCCGATATCAGGGCAGGCGGACTGCCCCGCGCCACCAGATTGCTGCGAAATGACCAGCTGTCCGCCAGGTCTTTCACGGCATCAAAACTTGCTTCGTTTGTCAGGTTTCCGAGCACCACGGAAGGAGGGACCAGCCGCCCGTCTTCGATATATCTGCTCACGGCGCGACGTGCTGCATCAAGCCGCGGCAGAAACATGTAATGCACTTCCAGCCGATAATGATCCGCTTTCATCGACTTTGCAAGGGCTACAGCCGTGGCTGTCGTGCGCATGGTGGAATCATAAACGATATTGGCTTTGATCGCCTTCAGACGCCGCATCAATTCTTCTGCGATGTCTGACGATTCCTCATGATAGAGATGTGCGTTCGTCCCGTCATAACCAGGCAGGCGCGCCTTGATGCCGTCTGCATCGATGACAAGCGCGTCGTCGCCATATGCGATACCCCGCAACGCGGATTTCCCGGAACCACCACGGCCGCCAAGGAAAATGAAGGTCGGCGCTTCCCCTTCGGCAGGGAAAGCCTTGGATAGGCGCTCTGCCGACGTATAATCGGCCAGTATCCTCTCATGAAGTGCTGCACGCTCAGGCGTGTAGACACCGTCATGGCAGAACAGTTCAACCGTCGTCGGCTTCTTGGCAAGTTCGTCAGCAGACTGATCCAGCCGGGCCTGCGTATCGGCCGGAAATCCGTGATAGACCTCCGGCAACGACACAGCATGATCGTTATAGGGCGCTGCGAAATCCACCGCGTTGAAATGTTCCGGCGGAATGGAGCGATGCACGCCACCTTCCTTTTCGGCTGCGGCATGGACATGGGCGGGGGGAGCATCCGGCGCGGCGACCCGCTTCCAGCGCCGCATGCGCCGCCCGCGGCGATCCGTCCCGTAAACCAGCGCCATGCCGGGCCGGTTCGCGATCGTGGCTTTTAGAAGGATGTAAATTCTCACCGTCGGGAAGTCCTGTTATCGGGCCTATTCGACCGTGTAGACAGTGGCCAGGGATTTCCTGACCGGCTCGGGATCATCGGTTTCTAGAGGCGTATCCGCGTCACCATCGGGAGGAGGATCGGACGGACGGCCGGGATCGCCCGGGCGCTGATCATCGTCGGTACCTGCGCCTGCGAACCGCTGTTTGTTCAGTTCCATCCATGGCTGGATCAGGCTGGGATTGAGCGGCGCGTTGCCCAGCACGGGGTCAGGGAAGGGCGCGTCACCGCGGCGGCCACGCAGTTCGTTGACCGTCATGACAGACTCGTCTTCCTTCGCCTTGGCCCCGGCATCCTCGCTATCCAGCCCGACGAAGCGGAAACACCAGTCATCGTTGAAGGCCGACACGATGAAATCGCTGAACGTAGCCTCATAGAACGCAAGCAGTGGCAGCAGCCCCGTGTCCTGCCCGTTCTCCAGCTTGGCCTCCGTATCGCTGCCAGACAGGGAGGACTTTGACGCGGAGAAACTCTCGAAATTGATCTCGTCCGGTGCCATGCCGTAGATCGCGCATGCGATGGATGTCAGGAACGTCATCCATTTGGCGAAATGCATCTCGTTGAAGTCGGTGTCGAACTTCTCGAACGCGACCTTGCTCTGCGCGTCCTTCGCCACCATGACAGGAAGGGCCCAGGTGTTGGCCGTCCCCTTGACCATGGCGTTCCAGTATCGCTTGAACGCCGCGATATCTTCCTGCCCGTAATCGCCGATCAGCTGCAGGATGCCCTTGGGGATGGAATTTTCGTCGAACCCGGCATTGTTGTAGGACATGGCGTTCAGGATGCCCGTGATGACCTTGATCATCACCTCCGGCTCCGCCTCACCGTATCCACCCGTGTCAACGTCGGTGCGCGGATTGCGAACCTCGTAGATCAACTGATCAATCGTGTAGGTGGTCCCGATGCGCCCATCGATGACCTGCAGGGCATAAATCGGGTCATCCCCCTCGTAATGCTGCTCGGAACACAGCCGGATCGTGGCACCGTCCACGGCGTAGAACCCGTCAAGCCCCAGTTCAGCGTTCCGACGCATCTCCGTCTCGATGGGGCATGAATCCAGCGTCAGGGAATCCCGCACCGACTTGGCCATGAACTGGCGGAAATTGTCGCGGTGCATCAGCTTGCGCCGGCGTGGATTGAACTCCCAGCCGCAGTTGAGGAAAAACCGCGCCAGATGCGCGGCGGCATCGGCCTCCGTCCCCTTGAGCAGATGGTTGCGATCCTTGTGCCGGATTTCAAACCCGAGGCCGCCATCCTCGCTGATCTGGGCAAACCTACTGACCTGGCGCACACGCCGGCGCACGATGGCGCTGAGGATCGGCGTCTGCGCCACGATCGCGCGCAGTCCGGTGAAATCCAGCGCGGACGGCCTCTCAAAATACCGCGCCTGGGAAAATATCTTCTGGGGGTCCAGCCGCACTGACCGCATGCGGCCGCCCGTGTCATTGCCGTCGCCCAGCCGGATGATCTGCCGCGGGGTTGCCTTGTAGAACTCAGCGTCCATCAACCCATTGTTGATGTAGTCAATCACAGGGCGCAGGTTTTCAGGCGGGATCAGTTGGGACGCCAGCGGGCGATACGCCTTGTGCATCTCCACGGACGCGTCGAAACGTTCGTCAGGCGGGGTATCGAGGCCGAGGGCCAACTGTCGCACGGTTTCGTTCATGCCGTTCAGTGTCGCATCACGATGTCACGTCGTCCGCAGCGGGCTCGTAGAACACGCAACCCGGGTCCAGCGCACCAACGCGCAGATCCCGTTCCGAACAGGTGCCCCCTCCGAAATACCGGCATTTCCCGCAGGCACCCTCCGGGGCGCTTCCCATCATTTCTGCCAGCCGCGACGTCAGGTTCTGGGCTGCGGACGGAGACGGCGACTGGGCGGTACCCACGCCTGCCAATCCAGCATCAGGAAGGATGAACGTGGAATTGCCCTGCACACGTGCCCATGCCGCATCACATAGCATCAGTGCAAAACTGAAATGCGGGTCCAGCCCGATCTTCTGGACAGTGCGCCGTGTCTTCCCTGTTTCCGGATCTGCAACCGTGACCAGGGCAGTACGGGAAAAATGCAGGAAAACCCAGTCGTAGAGGATCGCGATGCGCCGCTTCCTGCCGTTCTCGATGACTTCCTGCTCCAGCCCGTTGGGGTCGGGAAACAGGCAGATACCGTCGCGAATGCGGTACAAGGACGTCTGCATGCATTTGTATCGGTCCAAGCGAACTGTGTAGCGCGTCCGTTCTTCCTCGCTGGTCATACGCTCCGACCGCGACAGGCTGTCCCCCCAGTGCATGGATTCATCGCCCATGTCCTGATAGCCGGTGCACAGGAACACGCGGCCGGGGAAGCGGTTGGCGAATTTGCGCGCATCGTTGAAATTCGGCAGCTGTTCGACGACACAGACCTCAACCCCGTACTGCCGCATCAGATCAGCACACCGGTCAAACGGGGACAGGTCGAACACAGCCTCCACATGGATCACCGCCTGCCGGTTGTCAGGCAGCCGCTTCTTGATGATGACGGCGTTAAAGCCCCCCATCTGGTCGATCCCCATGTAGGTCCCGCTGCCCGTTTCCTCCCATGTCACGCCAGCGGCACGTCCGCGCTCCACGCCCGCCTGGCAGACCTCGTAGGAAACTGGGATCTGGTCTGGATCAACATAGGGGCGCGCCAGCGTGCGATTGAAGAAACTCTGTTTCTGCGCTCCTGTCGATGCAAACCCGAAATCGGTGAACATTTCCCGGGCGGTCATCCTCGGGCTGATCGTCCGGGGCAGCAGGAATGAGCGGATATCATTTCCAGCACCGGGATTCTGGGCAATATAGTCACCATATTGCGGGTCGGGGATGTAGCCCTGGCACTCCGGGCAGACCCACACATAATCATCAACAGGCGGCGCGTGCTGGGCCGTTTCGCCGGGATATGGCGGGGCAGGGCGGACCTGACCCTTGTTGAAAACGATCGAGCGCGACGGGAATATGCCGTTGGGATCGGACAGGTCCGACAGCGCCCCGCAACCGGGACATCGCGTGTGCCACACCTCCTGCGTGCCACGCTTGTACCAGTTGTTGATATCCTCGTCCGGCATGTTCGCCGTGGACAGCAGCATCTTGAAACGCACGTCGCTGTCACCCATTCGGGCTGCGACCTTGTCAATTTCCTCCAGGCTCATACCCTGGACTTCGTCCAGACTGACGATATCCATGGGCCGGGATTCCGTGGAGACCTTGCCCGACGTCCACAGGAACATCAGGAGCGACCCCGCGATCTCGCGCGTCAGGACATTGCCTTCACCGATCTTCTGCCGGCCGCCCTTGCCGTCATAGCGATAGATCAGTTCCGATAGCAGCTGTGGCGACGACCGGATGATCGGCATGAACCGTCGTTCGGACTTGAACGCCGCCGTGTTCTGGTCGGGCAGGAACATCCCGATATTCACCGGCGACCATTTCTTGGCCATGTAAAGGTCGGCCAGCACTTCCCACACGGTAAGGCCCAGCTGGGTCGCCTTCTGGATCACGAGAGTCTTGCCATAGGCCTGCTGGCGGGTGGTCGGGATTGCATCGTAGATCGGGCGCAGGGCCGGCCGGTTGTCCAGGCGGAAAGGGCGTCCGTCAATTTTCAGCCCCTTTGCCGCCAGGTCCTCGCACCACTCCAGAAACCCCATGGCCTCCGGGATCGAGCCCGTCCCGCCATAGCCCAGCCGTGCCGCAGTTTCCTCCAGCATCATGAGCTGGCAGTCGAGAGAACGCTGCAGCAGGTTCATCCCGCCCCTCCGCGCTGGGTTGCGTTCAGTTGCCGCAAACGCCCGAGGATCGTCTCCGCCACGATCGGATCAACGTCACGGATGACCTCGAAAATCGTCTTGTGGAACGTCTCAACCTGTTGGTACGCGATCATCATTTCATACAGGCCTGCCATCGTATCGACCGAGCGGCGCAGGTGCTCCGACGCGGACAGGGCCAGCTTGGCGTTGCGGGGCTTACCGTCGTCATGGAAACTGTGCTTGAGGATCCTGCGTGCGACATTCATGCACATCTGCATCTGGTCAACGATCTTGCCGACGCCCAGCCCCACGATCTCGTCAGGATCGGGCACCACCGGCAGTTCGGCGACGATATCCGCGCCGATCGCTACCGCAGGCTCTTGGCTGGCCTGGCTGCGTTCGCGCACGTTATCTCGAACCTTCTCGGCAAATGCACGGCCCGGGGCGCCCGATGATTTGATGGCGTCAAACCAGCGATACAGGCTCGACGTGTTGAGCCCAGCAGCCGTGTATTTGCGCATGAGGGCGGATTTGTCGAAATCGGGTCCAAAATTGGCGAACGCGGCCATGACCTCCTTTTCAAATTCGGCACGCAATTCCTTCTTGCGGACGCGGTCCAGCGCGGGTCTCGCCATCAGGTCACGCCCCCGATCCGCGCGGCGTCTACGAAGGCTCCGATCTCTCCGCTCCAGTCGCCATATCGCCGGACCACCTCGCGGAACTCTTCGAGATCATGGCCTTTCAGGCTCCAGACCGGGCGTCCTTCATCATCGAATTTCAGTTCCCCATCCCTGTCCACGGCATGCTCTGCGTGCATCAGTTCGTGGAAGACCAGTGCTTCCTGTGCTTCCGGACGTGCGCCATCCCACCAGTCCTGGTCGATCATCAGGATGTAATCCGGTCCCTGAAACCACGTTGCGCGCTGCAGAAGCCATGAACCAAGGCGGGCAAGCCCCCCCTGGAACCGTGGCAATGCCAGTTCGCCCAATACGATCCGTCCCTGCTTTTCCTTCGGAAAATGCCTCATGAACACGGCAATCCGGACTTCACCGGTTTTCAGGAAGGAAAACATCCCCTCGGTGTCAATCAGGCGTGTCATCACGCCCAGCGGACTGTCTTCAGTCTCAGGGGCAGCCGAAAAGGCCTCAAATTCCTCGTCGTCAGACATTTCTGGGAATTTCCGATTTTTCCGGCCGGTAGCCGATCACAATTTCAACCGGGTCAGCAGCCGATTTCCGTGGATTGGGCATGCATATAAATGGCCGGTCCTTGCCTACGCGCATCCCGCAGCCACACAGGGCCGAGACTTTTCCCCGTGCCCGGCGGTCGCATCCCGAGCAGCGCAGTTCCTCTCCCCGCTGAAGCATGCGTCCTTGGCAGACGGCACAGACGTGCCGCGTTATCGACCATCCATGTGCGTCCGGATCGGCAGGAAGATTCATAGTGGCAATGACAGTTGCAGCCCCGGAACGGGGATGTTCAACCGTCGCCGCGCGGTAAACCACAGGTTTTCCGTTGCGGTATGAAGTGCCTGGAGCATCAGTTCGCTTCGGTTCAGAACTGTGCTGGTAACGGTGTAAGATCTGCTGGAATTGTGGACGTCAATGCTGTCGGTGTACAGTTGATCTGCCAGTACGGGACGATGTCCGTTCCTGTCACGTCCACGACGGGCCTCTCCCTCGCGATTGTAGCACGAGATGCACAGGCGGTTCTGGATCACTCTTTCCGCCTGTTTGTGACAGCGTACGCAGATACGGGCCACACGCATTGGAGGCGTCGCTGCTTTCTCAGGAGCGACGCCAGCA
The DNA here is from genome assembly GCF_013155425.1 of Gluconacetobacter entanii. Lineage (NCBI taxonomy): Bacteria > Pseudomonadati > Pseudomonadota > Alphaproteobacteria > Acetobacterales > Acetobacteraceae > Gluconacetobacter > Gluconacetobacter entanii. The sequence goes on from NZ_JABJWD010000054.1 coordinate 27,973, forward strand.
CGCATCGCTCCTAGCGCGCATCCCCTGCAGGCCTGCCGTCCTTCCCACGCCTGTGGTGGCCTGATGCGGGTTGATTTCCACAGGGCGGCGCATCCTGCCTCCGTGAGTTTCAGCTGTCGCGTCGGACATTCGACAAGCTCCATGGATGCCTCCCCTATGGTCAACCATGGTTATCTAACCAGATACCCACGTAAAACCAAGAGAAAGAACCGGAAAATTGTTGATTGTCAGGCCAAAAGCGGCAGGCGTGATGACAATAATGTCTGGTTATCCACAGACCATTATCGTTAAGAGGTTATTTAAATTTGTTAAAACAGTTACGGGTCTGAAAACCGGTTTCGAATCAGCATATTGCGCGTTTTTCAGTCCATAAAACCACGACATACGGTCCGTGATGTTACGACGCTTCAGTCCGCGATATTACGACGCCTGGTCCCGGATATACGACAAAAATCTGATTTTCCACAGGAAATGGCAGAAATCCCGCCTCTGGTGACGCCGCCAGAGGCTATTCCACGCATGAGCGGCATCAGGGCCGTTCATTGACTGCCATCAGGACAGCCAGGTTTTGATAAAAACCCTTTATAAACAAGTGGATGGTCTGTTGGGTCCGTAAAACCACGATGGATGGGTCAAACCCTGTCCCTATGCGAAAATACGACCTGCACACGTCGCGGCGGTACGCGCACGATCCCGGGCGGTGCCTCCAGGTTCATCTGGTAATGGATCAGGCTGTCGCGGCGGCATATCTCGACCAGTTCCGCCTTCAGCTTCTTTAATTCCATCTGCGTGCCAATTTTCTCTGCCAGGCGCGGAAGCGAGATCATCCACGTCTGCTGGTTGCCCAAATGCTTGCGTACCAGTTCATACAGCCGACGTTCCATTGCCATGGTCAGTTCGAAATATTTGGAATCCATCGCGAGAACGCGGCGCTCCTTGACGATGGCGCGGTACATCCAGTCGCTGAGGGTAACTTCAATGGCCTCCATGACCCGGTTGCCGTCCTTGCGCATGCGCTTGACGATGCGCCACGCCTCGATCCAGCCAAAACCGCGCTCCTCCTCCTCTCCGGCCGACGCGATTGACGTGGTGATCGTCGTTGAGCGCAGGCGGAACAGCGCATCCTTCAGCTGCTCATAGGATTTTCCGGATGTCCCGCGGCCCGCCACGCGCAGAAAATCCACGGCCGCGAACTGAATGGTCCGGCCGGGCTCGATTCCACGCTCCAGCTGCTCGTTCATCAGGGACGTCACATAGATCAGAATGTCCTTGTCCCAGATGGTCGCGATGCCCCGTTCTCCGGGCGAGACGCGTATCATCACCCGCCCATCGTCATAAGTGATGGGCGTGTGACGGGGGCGCTTGGCCAATGAAAAGAAAGGGAATTCCATCAGGGCGCGGTCCCCGCGCAGGGTCTGCCCCATCATGGAATCAAGAAAAAGATCAACCTGCTGCGCCGCCACATCCACCTCCGGATCTGATGCCCGGACCGCTTAGGTCCCTGAAACCACGACAGCCTAACGTCGCGGATACCGAACGACAACAGATTTTGGTCCCCGAAACCACGACAGCAGGAGATCGGCAGGGGCTACCCTCGGGAAAAGGGGTTATCGGCGATATTGAAAGTCACCGACAGGGTCATTTCTGCTCCTGCGAGATAGTCTTTGCGCACAGATTTACAATAGCGGGTAATTGTTACCTTGCGACCATCATCACTATTTTTTATTTTGTCTTTTGAGAGTTGATCGGGCACAAACCCCAGATCATGGCACAGTTGATCCAGGCGCTTCTTGTCGTATCCCCCCTGCAATGGAATTATATTGACTGGAATGCTCAGGTGACCAACTTGAGGGGTGACAGCCTCATGGCGATATGAAGAACTGGGGACTTCAAGTTCTTCATCATGTTTGAGGCGCGTCCTTACTTCCGCAAAAAAATTGTCAGCCGGGTTGTCGTTCTGGGTCACGATCATTCCTTTCATCGTCATTATTTTGGGGATCAGAATTTTTAAGTCTCGTGCATCTACCGTTTGATGCAGGAACTTCATTTTTTATTGTTCCCAAATCAGGACAGTCCCGCAACCCTTGCGGCAGTTTTTCGCTCTGGAACACCATATCGATTCTTCTCCGGTCGTAGGGATGTAATGCGTGTGCAGGGCCAACGGCCAGGGCATGGAAGGCAGCACCGCAATGTTCGCAGTTGATGTAGGAAAGTGGCCCGATGCCCTCGCCGCCCTCCGGCCAGAACAGGCCTGCGTCATCCTCTGCTGCCAGAACGCTGATCGTCATGTCGCAGTCGGGGCAGGGGGCGCACAGACTTTCGGGGAGCATCTGAAGGCGTCTAGGAGGCATCGTCCACATCCATCTCCATATCGCAGGTCCCGTACTGGCACCTGCCGTAATGGTGGCAGTCCGCCGCCGGTGACTGGCAGCGCACAGCGGCTTCCGCCGCCAGACGTGGCGCATCGCTGGTCAGCCAGCTCTCCCGGCAGCCGCCCGCAGCCAGCAGGGCACGGCAGGCCCGCGACCCGATCTTCGGGCGGCGGCGCGCGGGAATGTCCTCGCGGATCCTGTGCCCGTAGCGCGCAGCCCATGCATGCACCCAGACACGCGCGGCGGCGAAAGATGGCAGGTCGATGTTTTCGGTCCGTGATACACACCATTGCCGTGCAACGTCCCGCGTTTCTGCCACACAGACCCAGATTTCCACGCCCGCGCGCCCACGATGCGTCAGCGAGAAAACCACCCCACGCACCCCATGGTCTCCCCTGATGACGCAGGCACGCGCCGGGATCGGCATGGGCTGCACCATGCGTCGGCCGATCAGATCGACAGGCTTCCCCATCACATCAGCCCCAGCTTGCGCTTGCGTGCCCAGAACATGCGCAGGAACCCGCTGCACATCCGCATCTTCGCGGTGTCCCAGGCCCCATCCGCGCGCTGCGGAAACAGGAAATTCCCCGGTCCCTTGCTCATGTCGATCGGCACGTGCTTGTGACAGTAGAACCTGCCGGTGAACATGCCATCCCCGTCCACCTGCAGGCTGTCCAGTAGGGATTTCCAGGTCTCCGGATCGGCCTGCTCCGGCGCGCCGGGCCGGAATGCACAGTTATCACATGGCTCCGCGCAGACCGGGTCCGCGATATACTGCGGGGGGAAAACCTCCCATATCGCCCGGCATGACCCGCAGAATCCGACCTCCTGTGGCAGTCCCAGTTCCCGCAGGCGCGCATTGGTCTGAACCGTCGTGGTTTCACGGACCCCGCATGACGGACATTCCGTCGGGCGCGGGACGGGCAGTCCCTCCGCTGTTCGGCTCTCCTGCAACTCGCGGCGACGCTTTGCCTCACCCATGGCCGCTTTCCTTCAGGGAGGGGAATTCCTTCCATTCCCGCCCATCCAGCAGCGCGCCTGAGCGCTTTTTCCCGACGCGATTTCCTTCCGCGTCATGTTCGCCCCACTGCTTGAAAAAGAACGGAATTCCGTATTTTTCGCACTGTTCTTGCAGTTCCGAGACCCAGTCCCGCGCCATTGGTCGGGCGTGCGGTCCGCTTTCGCCGCCAACGATTACCCAGTTGATGCATGGGTCAAAGCCGTCGCCCTGGGTCCCCCGCCAGTCGGCATCGCTAGGACATGGCTGGCAACGGCACTCCGGTTCGCCGCCACAGCACGCCCCCGTTGGATCCAGCCATTCCAGCAGGTCTACCTCGCCGAGGAGCGGTTCGATGGACAGGAACCGGCAAGAGGCCGGCACCTTCAGAAGGGTCGGCACATTGCGCTCTGCCTCGACCTGGTTGGCGATGGTCGCCCCCAGCCAGACATTGTGCCAGCCCATGCCCCATGCCGGCGCGTCGTCCTGACCATCAGGCAGGAACTTCGTGAAGTTCTGCGGACGCTTCGTCAGCAGCAGCCAGTCCAGATGCGGTGTCTGCGCGATCAACGCCCACAGATCCCGCCGCCACGCGTGCGGCACCTGGTTGTCAAACACGTCCGCCAGCGACGCGCAGAACACCCGGCGCCTTACGCCTGCGTCCCGTGCCTCCCGGTCCCATTTGAGGGGCTGCCGCCAGTTGGTCCCTGATGTACGACGACGATCGCCCTGCCACAACTGCGGCGCGCCGGTGCGCTTCGCCCAGGCCTCCGCATAGCAGTGGTCGCAGGCGGGGCTGATCGCGGTGCATCCGACCCACGGATTGAACGTGTGGTCGGTCCATTCGATCGCGGAATTGCGTCCCATGCCCGTTTTTTACCTTCGATAATGACAATTCCCGTCGGAACCTGTCAGCGTGATTTCCAGAGGGTGACGCGGCCGGACACGGCCCGCTCCGCACGCCGGCGGCGCACGAGGAATTTCAGGCAATACCGGACGGCGGATGCGTTCATCTCGCCGTCCATGGCCTCGATAACGTCCTCCGACGCGACCCAGAGACCGGAACACGCCCGCAGAAAGCTGGCGATCCGCTCCATCCGCGCATAGGTCGGTCCGTGATGTTCGATCATATCCCGTCGCCTTCAGGTTCGGGCAGTTGCTCAATCATTTCAGCCTCTGCCCGTATGCCGTCGCTGAGGGCAATTGCGGCTTCAGCAATGTCCTCTGCGGGTTCAACAGCCTCCATAATGCGCCAAGCCTGCCCAATGGTCAGAGGCAGTCCGATCATGTATCGCCCCGCATGGAATGATGCTTTCGACGTGATGAGCGCATCGGCTGCGGCGATGATCGCTGCCGAGACATCCAGACTGGAAACGGTGGGCTTGTCCTGCCGAGGGCAGCACCGACGATCTCAATAATCCGGGGATCAGACATCCCCACATCAAGGTCTGCCAGCGCCACACCAGGTTTTGGCAAGATCGTGTAATCGACGCCGGAACGAAAGTTCCAGGTCCAACTTTCGTCATCGCCCTCGCAATGCTTGAGATGGCCATCACCGCGCGTTGCCCGGTCGTGATAAAAACCACAGCTATGCCAACATTCCAGACCGGCCTTGATGTAGGCAACTGCCGCATCAGATGGAAGATCTGTTCCATCATGGTTCTTAACGGCCTGTATGATATCCTTCGCGCTCCAGTTTCCTTTTGCGAGGTACGCCAGCGTTTTTTCGCATGGGGACAAGACGGTTTCTATTACGGGTCGCTGCGTCATGACACGCTGACCTTTTCCAGAACCCGGACCTCTCCTCTCCAGACTACATAAGCAGGAAGACCCAGCTGCGCCGCATCCCATTCGATGTGACGCCCATCCCGATATGGCGTCCGGATTTTTCCGTCAGGCCCGTGTTCCACTGGCGGCGAACATCTCGTCCAGCCCATGGGAATGGCCATAAAGCAACTGCGCTTCTCACCGCCCACTTCGCGTCTGATATCGACGCTCTGAAGCCGCAGGATCAGTTCGTAGTGGCAAATGGTTCCTCCATCCGTCCATCGAAGCTGAAGGCGTGGAACTGGCAATTCTTCGTAACCTGCGCCATCTCGGTTCCAGCATGCCAGCGATTTGTGTTCGATGAGGTAATCGTCTGCGATCAAGGCGCGGAACGCGCGGCGTACGGCATCCTTCTCCCGTTCCGTCATTTCAGGATCAGCCTGCATGGCGACATGCATCAGTTCGGTAACATCGCTCATGACGCACTCCGCGTGTTCCAGGGCCGGAAAGCCTTGATTGCTTCAGGCGTCAACGCCGGGTCTGCCCAGTTGCCCTGAAAGCAGAATGCCCGGTCATCTATCGTCAGAAACGCTGGCGGCTTTTCATGGGCGAACTCGATTTCCAGCGGTTCGGTCGGATGCCGATTACCTCCGGCCTTGATCCATGCGTTGCGCTGCTCATGAAGCCAGCGGCCCATGGCCACCAGTCCGTCGTTTGTCTTGGAACGCGAGGAATAGACGACAACCTTGAGCTTGCCGCGTGTGGTTTCGAGCCATTCAAAGAAACCCGGGACAACATGGCCGTATATCACGCCATTCTGCCATCCCTTGTCATAGGAATGGATCACCCCATCGAAATCGACGCAGACTGTCGGCAGGAATTCGCTCATGACATGCCTCCACCAAAACGGTCTTTTTCGGCTCGTTCTTGCGCAGCCAAAGCATCTTCCACCAGAGCACGCCATGCCTGATCGAAATTCCCTCCGGCAAGCACGGCCTTCAGCAGCCTGAAGATGACGAAAGCCTGCTCGGCTTCGGCTTTGCGGGGGACATTCTCCCCAACCGATCGGAATGCAGCCGCAAAAGGCACTGCCTGAAAACAGATGATGCCTAAGGCGGCGGCAATGTCAGGCGACATTTCTGCGGGGAGGGCCAATTTTTGAAGGCGAGCGATCTCTTTTTTCAGAGCATCGCATTCCTGCGTGAGGCTGTTTACTGCTTCCTCCAGAGCGCCGATCTTGCCCTTCGCGGCATCACGATCGTTCCGAACTTCCACATAATGACCTGTTTTGGCGCTCAGCTTCTTCCTCAGACCAGCAATTTGATCGTCCTTCTGAGCAATTTGCGCTTCCATGTCGGCGCGGCGGACGAGTTCAATATCCGTTCCGTTCGCGGAGCGCAAAGAAACCGGGAATACCTGCGCACGGCCAAAATCCTTGAGATTGTCATACAGCGTAGGAAGCGAGACGAAGAGCGTTTCCACATCCGCGAACGGCGGGATAGGAGAACCAAGACAGACCACGGCTTCGGCCGCCTTGCGGGCCAGCAGCATGAACCCCTTCAGGTCCGTTTCAGGCCAATCCTGCTCCCGGACAGGCATCATGGCGCGGGCGACCTGGGCAACCTGCGTTTCGCTCAGGCTGGCGGGCAGCATCACCCGATCCGTTGTGCTGCTACACATATTGGCTTTTCCTTCTCTTGCGGTTCAGGTTGAACCGCAGGCGCGACGTCAGGGCGTCAGGCACCGCATCTCCGAGCGCCTGGTTGATCCAGACGCCCCCGACCTGCACCCATGTACCCGGCGGCGCGCATGTGACGATTTTCCGGCTTCTGGGGCTCCAGACGACATCTACCTCGATGCCGGTCCGCGTATGCGTGACGCGCCATATCTCGGACCCGGAGCGATCCAGTCGGTTGAGGAACAGGCCCCGCCGGTCCCGGATCTGGGTGAACAGATCATCGTATTCCCCCGCGCGCAGCGCGATACCGTACCGTTCGAACAGGCGATCCGCGAAATGCTGGCAAAATGGAATGGGCAGGGCCATGGCGCTACGGCCCCTGCACGATGTTGGGGATGCGCGACCACAGCGTGTATGGCTCCATGTCGTCATCATCCCAACTGGAGCTTAACGGGTGCGCGACGACAGGAGCTTCGCACAGTCGCCCATGCTCGTCAGGGCGGTGCCATAGCACGTCTCCCTCATCCTCATGCCATGCATCTTTCGGCATCAGGACGGAGACACGGCGCCACTGCGCGGCATAGTCGCGCTCAACAGCCGAAACCGCCCCAGTTACGGATGCCCGTCCTGCAGCGTAGGCCGAGTGCCGGACCTCCTGCACCAGCGTGCGCACCTGCGATGGCGTCAGCACCGCACCGTGGTAGATGTAGCGCGCGCCAAACTCGGCCGCCGTGTAATCAAATCCGCCCCAGCCGGCCTGCGCCGACCAGGCGATCGGGAAGGGGGCACCCACGCGGTCGCCGCGTATGGCCGCGACCCAATGCCGCCCGTCAATGTGGGGCTTCTCCGGCTTTCCCAACTCCCCGGGCCAGCCATTGTTTTCGGGCACATCCGGTAACCGGCGGGAATTACCCTTATCGGCGGCATCCGTGCGCTTGTGCGTCAGGTTTGCGGTTTTCATGCCGCTTCCTCCACCTGGTCCATCTCGATAAGATGGTTCGCGGTATCGGAGATGGACATCCGCTGGGCAAAGCAGGCGCGGCAGGCGTCCTCCATATCGGCACGGGCCGACATGTCCGTGGCGGAGCGCATGAAAACCAGTTCCTTGACGAAAATCAGAAATGAATCAAACGTCATGGCATCATTCCGGTGTTGCTTCCCCGGGTGAGCGGGGAAGCACGGTCTCGGGAGGGTCAGGAAATTTCGGGCTTGCCACGCATCACGGGCATCAGTGTCGTTCCACTTGCCTGCGCCAGGACACCCGCGAAGGCATCGTCAAACGCAACATCCGCGCGATAGCGCTCCACCGCCCAGGTGACCGAACCTGCACGCAGGCGGTACCGCAGGCGCACCAGCAGTCGGTACGCTGCATCGTTGGCGAATACCGGGATCGCGATCAGGAACAGGTTCGGAATCTTGAGCGGTTCGCCCTTCTCATCCGCATGTTCGGTCTGGAAAACCATCTGCCCCTCGCCGCTGGACAGATTGACCGCCTGTGCCACCCGGCTATTCTCGTGCACCTTCAGCCCGCGGGACAGTTCCAGCAGCCTGTGTGAATCAGCGAGGTTCCCGCCAAGCTTGGCCACGGTCTCGCGCATTGCGGCGTCCAGCGGGCTTTCGCCATCCACTGGCGTGGAGGAAATCGGCTCCATCACGTCCAGAAGCCGGTTTTCGATGAATTCGGCAAAATCTGTGATGCTGACATAACCGCGCTTTTCAAACGCCTGCCATGCCGTCCATTCGTCGGACAGGGGGAAACGGTACAGGCCACGATGTTCGCAGTTATGCGTGCCGGCGCGCTCGTCAGGGCCGGACTCATGATAATCGAGGACGGACATCATGGACGGGTTTTCACGGTCATCATTCGCGAAAATGACGCTGTTTACCGCCTGGAAACGCAACGCGTGGGCACAGAACGACGGAACGTCGGTGAAGACCGCAGTGCCCTTGCGCCGTTCGGGCACAATCCGGTTTTCGTCCAGAAACGCCTTGACCGAATGCAACTTCACGCCGTCCGGAACCGAGAGGACCACCGTGCTCGCATCATTACCACGATCCACCATCACACCCTTGGGGCCAATGGCGGCCGGCATGATATCGCGAACGACGGCGGCGCCGGAATTATCGATTGCGGCGATTTTTTCGGGAGTTTTTTCAGACATTATACGTTCCTGATAGGTGATGATGACGTCGGAACCTCACGCAGTTCCATTTCCTGCTGGCGCGGGTTGCGCCTGGTCAGGTGGTTCTCGGGCGTGGCCCAGAACACGGATTTCGCACGCGCCATGCGCGGCTTCGTCACCTTGAAATCGGTCGTCGTCGTGATGACGCCGCCTTCCAGCTCGAAGCCGATCGTGATCGCAATTTTTCCCTTGCTGCGGCCATTTTTGGACATGGCTGCATCACTCATCGCGGCGACGAGGTCCTGGATGGCATTCCCGGCGTCGTGATTGAACTGACCGTCCTCAACCTGGGCGACCAGCTGGGAAAACGACGTGGCGGCTCCCCTTTCTGCACTCATGAAATTCTCCGTCATGCTGGCCCTGATTGGCCATGCGGCGCATGCGCGCGGGCATCCGTCACATGGTCAATCCGCCATGGCGTTCGAATACGTTCGATTATTTCCGTCATATCCATGGATACTTGTTCAGAGACGGCGGAATACTGTTATCCCACGAAAGCGGTGGTTGGTGCTTTTCCACATCCCAATGGTGGCCTCGACCATGAAATGGTCCTTTCGGAACATCGGCAGCACCTGGTCCAGCCATACGATATGCGCCCCTGCTGGCAGGCGCTGCAGCGCGCGCATGACGAGGTTCCGCTTGACCATGGTGGTGCCGTAATGCTCGCAGTCCTCGACCGAATACGGCGGGTCCGCCAGCACGAGGTCATATTTGTCCAGCGGGACATTGGTCAGGGTTTGCGCGCAATCGACATATGTCGGGGATCGGTCCGGATTGATATCCACGGTGTCGCCGGGAAACGCAGCCAGATCCACGCATCCGCTAAACAGGTGCAGGGTGCTGCGTTTTTCGGGAAACAGCGCGCGGACCCGTTTCAGGTATCCCGCCGGATAGCCCCCATAATACCCGCTTGAGACACGATAATCGGCCCCCATGATCCATGTGCCGACCACGCGACCGGTCCCATCCACGAACAGCGAGCGCGGAAACCCGGTGACGGCGCAATAATTGTCAATGCGATCAGGCCAGTTCACGATTGCCCCTTTCGCACTTTGCACCCTCCATTTCCGCCACCAGGACGGAACACTGATCATCAACCTCACAGAAAATGAGCAGTCCCAGAGCCTCCAGGCATTCGCGCACAGCCCCGATGAACAGGATGGCGCTGTCCTCCGCACCCAGAGGCTCCGGCGCGGTGCCCCTGATGACCGGGGCCAGATTGCCCCAACTGTCCGGTGACGGCCCCATGAACGCCTCTTTTTCGCACGACAGCGCATGCATGTCGGCCCGGTGCACACGTTCCATAATGGAAACGCTGGCCATTTCCGGCAGGCGGAAATGCCTGTGGACCGCCTTCTGTATCCGGTGTTGGAGGATCTCGACGGGATCGTCGGACCGGCCGGCCGAGCGCAGGACTGCGCGGATAGCCATTTTCATCGGGGTGGTGATGTCGCCCGTGTAGGCCTCATGCGCATCGTGCAGCAGGGCATAGATCTGAACTATCGGCCCCGCATCAGGATAAAGTTGCAGGAGGATGTCGCGCACAAGCAGCGAATGCTGCGCGACGTTCCAGCTTTCAACCGTCGTCGCGCCATTGAAACGCGGTGTGCGAGAAAGATGCACGCCGATATCCATCAGACGCACCTGCTCGGGCCGAGGATCGAGCAGATCGAACTTCATGCCCGTATAGGTCTGTTTCCATGGCTGGGTCGCATGCGACCCTGTCGCATCGCCCCGCAATCTGGTGCTGGAAAATTCCATTTTCGGTTTACCCGCGAGAATAACGATTATCGACGGTTATCCATCTGGCGCCCAAGGATGGCGTCCAGGCGCTTGCGCGCGGATGCGATGACGCGTGCCCCTTTGGCGGTGACGCGGATAAATGGCGAACGCCTATCGGCCGCATTCATCTCACGTTCGACCAGTCCCTCGGCCACCAGCGCATCAATCGCGCGAACGGCCGCCCCTTTGCTGATCCCGACCGCCTTTGCGATGTTGCGCACAAACTCCTCGCGATCGGCGCAAAGAAATACGCACCACTGTCGAACGGTAGCGATTCCAGAAGCGTCGCCACCCAGATAACCGTGGTGGAGAATTTCAAACAGAGCGCAGTGTGTGTCCGCACCACGGGCCATGTTCTCCACCTCAGATTGTCCCGATCAGGTAGTGCAGTGCGATATTGATCGCCCACACGCCGCATGCCAGCGCCGCGGCCATCGCTGCTCCAGAGATGACGCCGGTCCGGAATGCGGAATTTTCCGCCTCCATCTTCTTGCGACGCCAGAATGTTTCCAGAACCTCCACAGGGGTCTGTGTCGGAGAGGGAGCGGCTGTGGAACGTTCATACATCATGGTTATCTCCATATGCGTCATGGTTAAATAACCAGATACGAAAACGATTATCCCGTCAAGCGGATTATCCTCGTGATGGCAGTAATATACCCATTCCCGTTGGAATATGTGTTATTCCTCGGGTCGTGACGGCACGCTGGCCTAGCTGAATATGGTTTCTGAAAAACCATACAATTCTAGGAATAACGATGCCCGAAACCGACTTTGATTTCTGTGCTGACTTCACGCTGAACGAAGAGGGCGGTTATCAGAAAAACCCTGCTGACCCAGGCAACTGGACAGGGGGTGCGATCGGGCAGGGCATCTTGATCGGCACCAACATGGGGATTTCCGCGCCGTGTCTGCGCGGCTGGTTGAACCGCGTGCCAACCGAGGCGGACATGCGGGGCCTGACGGAAAGCATGTTTTCCCAGATCTATGCGGACCTGTTCTGGACCCCGTGCGGCGGTGCGGAACTGCCATCCGGTATCAACCTGATGGTGGTGGATGAGGCATTCAACGCAGGCGAGGAAACGAGCCTGCGCCAGCTGGCCGAAGTCAGGTCATCGCTGACTCCGACTAGATTGATTGCACCGCTTTTTGCCATGCGGCTGCAGGCCACCCTTGGAGTACGAGCTGACGGGATTATTGGCCCTGTGACATTGGAGGCCATTGCCGCCGCAGATGCACTGGACCTGGTGCATATCTGCGCACTCGGGTCGCTACAGGACAATGCCTACCGGCAGGATGCCGGGTTCGCCGAATTCGGCACTGACTGGCTGGGGCGCACCGCGCGCCGTGTCACCAGTGCGTTCCAATTATCCAATGCCGCGCGAAAGGCTGCATCATGAAACCGTCATCGTCACTGGCATCCATTACCGCCGCATTTTCCATCCTGCTCTACGAGGTGCCGCAGCAGTACGTGGCCCCCGTATGCACCGTGATCGCGGCGTGCGCCATTGCGGCCGCCATCATCCAGCCGCCGCCGCCTGGCGCGCGTATCGAGGGCATCATCTACGTTCTGATTAATGGCATTGCGGCCAACGTCGGATGGGCCGTCAACGCGGTGCGCCGCGGGAAAACTGCCGTCATGGTGGATCGGGTGCAGAAGCCGACCGCGACCACGATCCTCGATAAGAGCGGTATTCCTGTCACGCCGACGCGGCTTCACTTACCGACGAAGTTAAGGCAGGTGATTGAAAGTAAAACTTCATCAAAATCGTAATAGAAAGCCCCGACCAAGGTATCTTGGACGGGGCATCCCCACTTTATGTCGTGGGATCGTGGCATACCTGCAGCATCATATGCTGAGTGGCAGTGCAAAAGGGTATCTGTCAGTGCAATACATTTAATAATGTGTTCTTGACAGATGGCAGTCCGATGATCGCAACCGATTTCCAGAAGGTTCCATCAGAGGGGCAAGACGACCGAATTTCACGGTATTCAACGACTGAAGCTCGTGGCTGAGTCTGTGATCTACACGTAAAGCAAACACTTTGTTTTATTTACGTGATGCTAAGCGATGTCCAGAATTTCCCGATATTACCGTTTTCTATTCGGTTCTATTCCGACCCACTTGATATCATGAAGACGGACACATCCCGGCTTCACGGGAGGAAGTTTCGAATGGATAGGATTTCCACCGATTTCCCATCCTTCATTGGTTACCATTGCCGCAAATGCTTTTGCAAAAGCACCCTCTATGGGAAGATCTGCAAATGCATAAGATTGGCCGGGAACCATACGAAACTGGTTCATAATGCCACCTTTCTAGGCAGTTGTGCGGGACTGAACATTCTCAGTCCCGAATGAATGGGATGGCATTTTCCTTGAGAACGCAAGAAATTTTTATGCGTTTGTTGCATTTTGTCATAAAATTAGAAAAAGGGGATTTAGCGAGGATATATTCTTTCTCCTACCAATGGCATAAGTGTCCCATGCTGGATGCACTGGTCTGCATGCCAGTGTTCAATCAGATCTACTACATGCGTTCGCAACGCTTCCCGGTCCTGAATCAGCCGAGCGGCTTCCTGGTGCCGCGCGTCATCATTTTGGGCGAGCAACTCCGTCTCGTAGCCAATTTGCCGTGACATCTCGACGTCAGGCAGGGAGGACAGCGGTGCATACGACAGGGGCACCGTCAGGGATTGTCCGCGGGTCCGGCTCCCGCTCAGTTCTGCCCCGATGGTGGGTGCCGTTGTCAGCGCGCCGACCGTTGCCTGTGCGCCCTGTGTGAACTGCACAGACAGGGTGCCGGTCACTGTGCCAGCCAAAACCCCCACCACGGGATCAGACCGCTGTTGCGAGCACTGGACGGCCTGCACATCCTGCTCAAATCTGGTTGCCTGCTCGGGCGTCCAGGATGCTGCATGGGAGACAGACACCGCCCCCGAACGCGCCAGGCTGTCCTGTATGGACGCCATTGCCTGGGGGATCGTGGTGGCAACCTGCGGCCGGGCGCTGCATCCAGTCAGAAACGCCACGGCCATGATGAGAATGGCACCGGCGATCATACAGGGCATAAAATTGGTGGTGCCCCCTTTTGGAATCGCGAACTGCCCGCAAAGCGATTTCCGTTCGACGCTCATGATATCTCCTTCGGCCGCATGCGGCAGGTCGCGCTTTACGCGCGATAAATGGTATTCTCGCCCGTTCATCCTATCGTCACGACCTGGGCCGCCCCGCGCATCAGGCGCCTGACAACCATTTTCTCCGTGCGGCGAAAATGGTCGTGATTGGCATGGAGCCGTCGCTTCATATGCGACGGCGGCGCGGGACAGTAATGCAGGCCCGGTCGCTCTGAGCGCCGCGCTCGACCTCCGGACGCCGCAGGCCTCTTGACTTCTTCCACGTTGTTCATGTTACGTTCGGATTCGCGAATGAAAGGGGAACAGACGATGTCTGGCTACGCAGGCGACAGGACAACCGGATTTGCGTCGCCTGCTGCGGACAGCGCTGAGGGACCTATCGATCTGAGCGCCGTGCTCGATCTCTATCGCCCCAATCGGTATCCGGTGCGCGTCGTGGGAGACGCCCTGTCCGCGCGCGGGATCCTGCATGGGGATGTGCTGATCGTGGATACGGCAGCATCGCCTCGCACGGGCAGCGTCGTCATCGCGCGCTGGCAGGATCAGACCATTGTCTGCGAGATTACCCGCAACCGGGACGGATGGTTCCTACGGTCAGGCCGGTCAGGCGATGGTCATGTCCTTCGCCCGGTGGACGGAGACCAGGACGCGGGGATATGGGCCGTGGTCTGCGCCCTGGTGCGGACCGAGGTGTGAATATGCCGGTCTTTGGCCTCATCGATGGGAACTCGTTTTACTGTTCCTGCCAGCGGGCCTTTGACGCCAGCGTCAGGAACTCGCCCGTCGTGGTTCTGAGCAACAACGACGGGTGCGCGATCGCCCGGACGGCCGAGGCCAAGCAGCTGGGCATCAAGATGGGCGAGCCATGGCATCTGGCATGCAGGCGCCCAGCACTCCAGGGCGTGCGGTGGTACTCGAGCAATTATCCGCTGTATGCTGACATGAGCCGACGCATGTTCCAGGTGCTGGAATATCGGGTTCCCCGCGTCGAACCCTACTCGATCGATGAAATGTTCCTCGACCTCACGGCGCTCCCATATGATCTGGCCACCTTCTGCGCGGACCTGCGGCGTGACGTTCTGGAAATCTCCAAGATTCCGACCTGCATTGGCTGGGGGCCAACGAAGACCATAGCCAAGGTGGCCAACCGCATCGCGAAAGCGGATCCCGCGCTACAGGGGCTGTGCGATCTCAATGATACGGCCCTCCGGCATGACTGGTACCGCCGGACTGACATCGAGGATGTGTGGGGCATAGGCCACAAGGGGGCCGAACGCCTCCGGCGGGCAGGCATCCACACGATCGCGGATTTTGTCGAGATGGATACACGCGCCGTCCGCAACCTGCTTACGGTCGTGGGCGCGCGGGTGCAGGCGGAACTGCAGGGGCAATCGTGCCTCCCCCTGGCGGATCTGGCAGCTCCACGACAGGGACTCGCTTGTACGCGCACATTCGGCAGGCCGATCGACAACTGGTCGGATCTGCGCGAGGCCGTCGCTTCATATGCGACGACGGTCGCAGCCAAACTCCGACGCGATCGGCTGCATGCCGGCAGCATCAGTGTTTTCATACGGACCAACCCCCGCACATCGACCGAGGCGGGATGGTATGCCAACCAGCAATCGATCAGCATCGAGCCGACCAATGATACGATGGCGCTGATCGCGGCATCACTGCGGCTGCTGCGAAAAATCTGGAAACCGGGATATCGGTATTTCAAGGCTGGCGTCATTCTTGACGCTCTGGCACCGGCCGCGCGGCAGGGCGCGCTGTTCTCAACCCGCGATCCACAACGCGCCGAAAGCGTGATGGCAGCGATGGACGCCCTCAATGCCCGGTTTGGCCGCGGGACCGTGCGCCCGCTGGCGACCGGCACGCGGCAGGACTGGCGCCCGCGGCAGGCCTTCCTGTCACCTGCCTATACCACGCGGTTTGAGGACATCATGCAGGTCCATGCGTGGTGATGCCGATTTACCGGCGATAACGCACATTCCCGCGCCCTTAATACCGTGACGACAGCCTAAACGAAGGCCGCCAGCGAGTGCAGCGCTGGCGGCCTTCTGATTCAACCACTGACGGAACCAGAGGATGAACTTGCAGAATCTTACCGGAAGGCTCGGGCCGGTACAAGCCTCGGCATCAGGCCGCCGCCGCGCGCAGATAGTTGTCGTTGGCCGCTACCAGGTTCTGCCACTCCTCCCACAGCGGGAGCGGACTGTCGGCGGCCAGCAGTTGACGCCATGCCAGGGCATGCGCCTCTACTGCGCGGCTGCGCAACCAGCGCCACGTCGCACGCTGCTGGCCGCCCCACGTCAGCAGTTCGACCAGATCATCGTCGGCCATCCCGGTATAGGACCAGCCCAGCAGGCAATGCCCCTTGCGGGGATTGGGAGTGGGATCGCCATATCTGGCCGGTGTGCGCGTGTCCCAGACGGGCGGCAGCTGGCCAGCCTCATCCTCGTACAGATCCGCATCGGCGAACTGCACCCCGAAATATGGAGCCGTCAGGTCCGCCATGATGTTGCACAGCCCGTTGCGGTCATGCGGGTCCGTGCTGCCCCAGATCGGGAACAGCGTCTGGTTGGTCACGTCGTATCCGTCCCGGGCCGCCGCGGTGAGCATGTCCACCTCTACTGCGCCGGTGTCCGTGGCAGGATTGCCCGGCACGAACCCCGTGTGGCGGCCGTAGAACGTCAGCGCCTGCGCCGTGGTCACGTCCACCTGGAACCGGTTGAGCGCCGCCGTGGCGCGGATATGATTCCCGATACCCGCGCTGGTACAGTCATTCGTCGTGTCGTTCCCCAGCATGAGAACGCCGGGGTCAATATGGGACCGGATCAGACTGCTTGGCGCCCTGCGGGCCATGAAGCTGCGCATGACCGCCATGGTCGGCTGGCCAGCACGGGTCTCTGGCGGCTTGCAGCCAAATTTGCGGAGCATCATCGTGGGGCATCCGATGGATCAGGCGGAGGAGGACCCAGTGTGGCGTCGATTTTTCGCTCACGGGCGCGCTCCCGCCACGCGGCCAGAGCGAACGCGACGACCTGCGAGAATGCGCAGCCGGTCAGGAAAAGACCGACCGCTGCCAGAAATTGCACCGTCATGCGTCACGAAGCCGCTGCCGAAGCAGATAGCCCCCCGGATCTTCAGAACTGCTCATCGTGAATTGCTCGCCAGATATGCGTAAAGGAAGAACGCGCCAGCAACGCCGCTCACGACGCCACTGAGCCAGAGAAGGACGGCGACCGTCGGGTTCATGGCCGGCCTCCTACAGCGCGTTGCTGTCTTCATCCCGGGCGACCGACAGGCGCCGCAGGCCGTCGCGCAGGATGCGATTGTCGCTGGCGAGGAATGGCAGCCCGTGGCGGTCATATCCGATATCCACGTCCGGATCGAAATTGGCCTCCCGCAGGATGTCCTTGCGGTCGAGGTAAAACCGCTTTTTCTTCGATCCGTGGAATCCATGCGACAGCAACCCGGGCACGACGCCGATATCCTGACGCACGGCCCGGTCGCAGGCCGCGGCAAAATGGCGCAGACGCCGCGCGCAGGCGGGTGACGTGTAGGCGTCCGAGGTATCCAGCTTCCCCGCGAACGCCATGGCGGCGATATAATCGGCAGCACCCGTCACCAGCCAGTCGGGCAGGCCGCCGAAATCGTTCCAGACATCCAGACGGAACGCCCAGGCGTATCCGTAATGCTGCCGCCAGTCGCGCTTACGCTCCGGGTCCAGCAGCCACTGGGCGCTGGACTGCCCGATGCCGTAATCCTCGTCGGTGACGATGATGTCGCCCGCCGCCCACGCGGCGCAGAACGAGCGGTCCATCTGCCGCCCATGCTCGTCGCAGACCGGGTTTTCATCGGGGCCGAGGTCAACGGAATAGGACCAGGGCTGCCCCACGCGATGCACCTGAAGCATGTCGAGCGTGGCCAGTGCCCAGTCCTGTCGCTGGAAAAACACGTCGGCGTCGATCACGGCCAGATACTTCGCGTCGGCCGGCAGGCGGCTGACGCCATAGCGGATCAGCCCTTCCTTCAGCCAGTTCTCCTGCCGGCTGTCGCCGCGGACCTGGAACAGGCGCACCCCGGCCAAGGCCGGGTCATCAGGATCCAGCACGAAATCGCGCTCGCCCATCACATGCTCGACCATCGTCAGGGTCACGCCCGACGCCTGCATATGGGGAATGAACCTGCGCAGCAGACGCTCACGCGAGCGCCAGCGCCGGTTGTTGGAGAAAACGGAGACAACGTGCAGGTCGGAAGGCTTGAGCATGTCAGAGATACCAGGAAGAGAGGACCATGAAAGCGGCGGCACCGAATACGGCACCCCCGACGAACGCCGCCAGCGCGACGCAGGCGATCAGCAACGTCAGCCCTTGACGGCGACCGGCGGCAGGCCATGCCGCGCAAGGATGCCGTTGACCTGCAGCATGCGGGCCTGCGTCGGGGTCAGCGTGCTCGCCTGCGCGCCCAGCGACAGTCCCGCCGTTGTCCGGACGATGCTGGAGACGATCGCCGCAAGCGACGCGATGTCCGACGATATGGAGGTGATTTTGGACGTCAGGGTGGTGCCGAGGGTGGCCGCCTCCGACGTCGCGACGTTTCCGATGGTCGTGGCGGCATTCTGCAGCGCTGCGATCACGCTGGACGCTTCCGTCGGGACGCTGGTGGCGTCAAAAACGACCGTCTGCTTGCCGCTGCAATATTTGTCCCAGGTGGCCAATGCCGCCTCGACACCGTCGATCGCATCATCCACGACATCAGCAACGGCCAGCGGCAGACCGGTGAACGCGAGAACGGTTTTGAGGATATTCAATGCGGCCGTGCCGTCGGTATCGATCTCGGACACGTTGACGGTGATGGTGGTGACGTTGCCATCCTTACTGGACGAGCACCCGGGCAGCGCCGCAAGGGAGGCGACGGCCAGGCCGGACAGGAACGCGAAGCCGAGAAAATTGCGGCGTGTGCCGCGCACGGCTTCGATTTTGACGAGATCGGGCATGATGCGGCCTCATGACGATGATGGGAACGGGATGCCCCAGCCTATCGTCACGATCCGCCGTTTACCGGCGATAACTGTTATTCTCGCCGGTGTGTCAGTTCCTACCAGCGGCCCTTCGCGATTTTCTCCCTGTCATACTTGTCAATCGCTGCCATTGCTTCCTGTGCAGCCTGGTCTTTTGTGTCGCAATTAAACCCGCTGGCAATTATCGGTTTTTTTGCTCCTCGAGGAGCATACGCAATCCAACTATACCCTTGTCGCAGGTTTGGGTTCACATCGTACTCGCAGTCGCCGTATTTCTTCCCCATCACTCATCCATCTTAGATTTGGCCAGCAGCGTCGTGCGCTGTTCATCGTTTAGCATTTCCCATGCCCGGATAATGGTTGGCAGATAGGCCGGAATGCCTTTCTCCCACTCCCCGCGCAACCCGCGCGATACCGAGTTCGGCGCAAGGCCGGTCAGTGCAGCGAGCGTCTTCTGGTCAAGGCCTGCGTCGCGTGCGCGCAGCCCCCACGGTGATGTCGGTGCTCGTCCCATTCCTCAACCCTATGGGCCAAAAATAATCAACGCAACGTGTTTTATTGCCCTTGCCTTTTTAATATACGCTGCGTATATAATAAGCATGCGGCGGACAGGAAATTCCCTGATCCCCGGTTCTTCCGGAAATCATCGCCGCATCCCATTACCGACAATCGAAGAGGGACAGAAAATGACCCAGCAAATTGCCATCAAGGCGTCTGTCGATGAGCTGTGCGCGAACCGGGCGAAGGCGATCGAAGGTTTCCTGTCTGGCGTGGAACAGATCCGGCAGGCGCGTACGGACATGCAGGCCGCCTGCGTGGGCACGAATGGCGTGGGCAGCAAGATCGACCAGGTAATCGAACGATCCCTGAAAGGCTGGTCAGACACGAAAGGCCTGCCAGAGCAGGTCCGCATCGAGGTGGACCGGGCCATGTGGCGGTCATTCGTGATCGGCACCCCGCTGTGGGGCATGATGGACGCGACCGCACGCGCCCAGTTCGAAAAAGACATGGCGGGTGTGCCGCCGGAGGCCAGCCCCGACAACCTGCGGGTCACGATGGAAGGGCTGTTTGCAGAGTCCGACATGATCTTCCGGCGTGGTCTGGTTGAGGTATTCCGGGGGCTCTGCCGGGAATACCGGTCCAACAACGGGTTCCGGCTGGCCAAGCGGATCGTCATGACCGGCGTCCAGACCTCCTACGGGTCGCTCAACTCCTACCGGGACGATTCAATTCGTGATCTTGACCGGATTTTCTATGTCCTGGACGGCCGGGAACCGCCCACTAGCTACAATGAAGGCCTACGTGGCGCACTGGCGGAGGCCATCCGCACGGCCTCATCTTTCCGCCCGGGCGCCGGCACCATCGAGACCGACTATTTCCGGGTGAAGTTCTTCAAGAACGGCAATGCGCAGTTCTATTTCCTCCGGCCCGACCTGGTGGAAAAGGCAAACCGGATCATCGCCGAATTTTACGGCGAGACGCTGGGCGCCGGACCGGATGCCGCGGGCGCCAGGCGGAAGGCAGACCCGGCCGCCGGGCGCAAGGATACCTGGTCGGAGGACTTCTATCCTACCCCCGTCGATACGGCCGAACGCATGGCCGATCTGGCTGATATAGACGATGGCATGACCGTGTGTGAGCCCAGCGCGGGGAAAGGCGCGCTGGTGGATGCCCTGCTGGAGACGCCGGCAGCATCAATCGTGGCGGTGGAGAAGAATGCAGGCCGGGCGGACTTCCTGACAGAACGCTATGCGGGGAACCCGCGGGTCAGCACACAGCGCGCGGACTGGCTTGACCCCGACACAGCCCGCTATGACCGGATCGTCATGAACCCGCCCTATTCCTCCGGACAGTGGATCCGCAACCTTCTGGTGGCATGGGAACGGCTGGCACCCGGCGGCCGACTGGTGGCGCTGGTGCCCAAGGGCCCAGGCGCTGGTCCTGCGGTATTGAAAGCCGACGCGGCAGCACTGATCGGCAGCGCCGCGCTGATCGAGGATGTCCCGGAAGGCGTGTTCAAGGCGGCGGGCACGATGATCGGCACCCGGATCGTGGTGCTGGATAAGCCGACAAGCCCCGCATAGGGGCTTCTATCCGCGATAAGAGAGTTTCCCGTCGGCTGACATTCGATCAGCCGCGCTTCGACTTCATGATCAGAAACCATGGATATGTGAGAGATGCGATAAGCATACAGAGGCAACCGGCCGCCTGCACAATATACTCCCGACCTATGAAATCCGGCCGGCAGGCCAGTTCGTTCATTTTCTCACGCATGCCCATCTGGAATTTCTTTCTTGAAACCAGATACATGCCGAACGCCCAATACAGAGCAAATATGGTGGTGACATAGGGAGGACTGGTCATTTCCGTTCCTGCCATATTTTCATGACGTTTTCTGAGGAAAATAGCGCGACAGCAAAACATGCTGCGGTATTGACGTAGAAATACATCGCAATCCAAGGTCTCGAAAGCAAAATACTATTGGCTGCACACAGATCAAAGCTTCCGACCCATGCAGAAATTAAAACAAGCCACAAATAGAGGAATATTTTGTCAAACATCCCCGTTCTCCGCGTTCATGGCGGCGTCAATGGC
This sequence comes from Gluconacetobacter entanii, assembly GCF_013155425.1. Taxonomy (NCBI): domain Bacteria; kingdom Pseudomonadati; phylum Pseudomonadota; class Alphaproteobacteria; order Acetobacterales; family Acetobacteraceae; genus Gluconacetobacter; species Gluconacetobacter entanii. The sequence goes on from NZ_JABJWD010000054.1 coordinate 49,510, forward strand.
GGCACGTAAGGTGTCGCCAGTTCCTATCGTTTCCGCCGTGTCGCCGCTCATAGATAGAATTTCCCATTGCCCATTTACCTTCATGGCATCGATCTGCGTATGTTCCATGAAGTCCAACCGGCAGGTATCATCCGTTTTTCTCTCCGCGCGCTCCTGTTCACGCCCGCGCTGGAAGGCTTCGTCTACCTGCTTGCGTGCATATTCCCGCACTTCCGATGGGCCGTTCCATATGGCGCCTCCTGCACCACTACCGGATAGACGCCGGTAGCATGGGAGGCATTCCGGATTGTTGTCACGAAAAACAAACTGACTGGTGAGTGTGGATGCAACCCCACAACGAGAACAGACCATGAGAGTGATCATCCCGCTGCTCCTTCGTCGCGAGTTGCGCGGGCGATCTCTGTCATTTTAGCACCAATCCCGTACCCGTCTTCGGGGCTGATTCCGCCGTCGTCGGGGACCGCCATGATCCGCGTTAATCCGTCTCGCAACCGCGCAATCTCCGCATCCTTCTCAGCCGCCACACGGGCAACCTGCGCCTCCATGTCGGTGCGGCGGACTAATTCATTTATTGGATAGTCAACCGGGTAAGACATTCCGGTCATCTCATCGACTTCAATACACGTTTTCATTTCATGGGTTATTGTCTCCACATCCGCGCACGGCTGGATGGGGGTGGCGATGGCCGTCATGTAGGCATGGAACTCGGGCCACGTAATTTGGTGCCCATACCTGTCAATTACGACTGTTTCCGCCCGATGTTCCTGCTCGGGCGTTGCTTGATCCGGCACGAGATACATCTTCACTTCGTTTGCCATGGTCATTACCTTCGGGAATATGAATTATCGTTGCCAGTCGGCGTTTATTCACACAGACCATATTGAGAGGAGCATTCGGATCTGGGCATAAAATGTTCGAGGTCGAACTGCTGACCACCGCGGCTTGTCTGCGACCAAGCGACCGCCTGCCGAATATTGTTGGCCTGATAATGCTCGATGTCGGTCCGTCCTTCTTTAGAGTCAAAGAAAAAGAAGGTTGCAAGCTGCCTTTTCGAGCATTTTCTAACAATAAACTCCCATTTTTCTATCTTTTCGATTACGAATGGCCAGCGTGACTGAACATTAGAAATTTCAGATTTGCTTGTATTGATGCACATCATGCATCCAACACGTGTACATCCAAACGAATAGAGTGGATTGCTCTTGATTCCGTGGCGGCGCGCAATATCAAACGTGTCCTGAGCTGTCCACGTCGCAATCGGCCGGTGAATCCAGAGACCACAATCCCCGTCCTCCCAGACCAGCGCATTTTTCCGGGCAGATGATTCGTCACGGCGCACGCCCTGCCAGTTTTCGACGTAGAGATTTGTGCTCCGGGCGATATCGAACAATGCGCGCGTGAGCGGCCTGGTTTTCAGTTCCTGTGTGCAAAACTGGGCACGGCGGGAGGGAAACCTCCCTTTCCATACGCACAGATCAAGAAAAGGAATGCCTGTTGGGACAAGAAATTCGAGCGCTGTTTTGATGGTATCTTCGGCGACACCTTCATCGCGCCAGACCGTATCAATGTATGTGCGTTTCCGTTCGATTTCCTTTGAAAAATCAGCACGCACCGTCTCGATTGTTACACCCAGTGCATCAGGCAGATATTCGTAAACATACTCCTCGACCAAGGGATGTTCGTTTCCTGTGTCCGCATACTGCAATCGCACCCGATCCCGGCCGTGCCGTTCGATCGCCAGCAATGCGGTCGCGAGGCTATCTTTCCAGCCAGATAGCGATACGACCGGCAGGGCCAGTTCACGGGGGTAAGAGGGGACTGGATTACCGTCATTATCGGCTGGTTTCATCGTATTTCCCTCACCTGGGCAATCTCCCGCTCCACGCGCGTCAAGATCCAGTGCAACACCGGCACGGGCATTGAATTGCCCAGTGCCTTGTATCGTGGGCCGTCTGCCGCCGGCCTGTTGCCATTGGGCACGTCGGTATGGTCGTCGGCGAAACCCTGCAGGCGTTCGCACTCGACGGGCATCAGGCGTCGTACGGCACTGGTCAGGACGTGCGGTTTGTCCGACCCGCCCTGACTGGCGCGCAGGGTGTGTGCCACATCGTCGCCAACCTCGATCTGGCTGCCACCGTCCCGGCCACGCAATGCGACGGAAAGCGGCTGCATGACCGCCAGATGACCGCCGCCGTTGGAATAGCTGCCTGCGTGCCCCATCGCGCGCATCGTGCTGGCAATATCGCCTACGCCAAAACCGTTTTGTCCCGACGCTTTGCAGTCGAACGCAACCGGGACCAGAGGTGTCCCGCGTCCGGTACCGTCTTCACTGGCGTCAAATCCTTCGCCGCGCAGGGTATGGGTGATGAACGTTTCAGTTTCAAAATCCTGATGAAGGCCACTCGTTAAAAGCGATCTCGCCACATCGATCGGACCCGAGCAGTTTCCGCCACCGAATGCGACCGGGTGTACCTGCAGGCTCTCTACCGTGTCGGCATCTAACCCGTAGACGCGACCGCCTGGAGAGCCGCGTGCAACTGTCGGGGCAATGTTTTCCCCCGTGCCGCGGCGCGGCGCAGGATTCCCCGGCAGGCTTTCGGGCTCAAAAAGTATCGCTGTGGGATCTGCCCCCCCCCACAGCACCTGCCACAACGAACACACGCTCGCGTCGTTGGGCCAGGCCGAAATATTGAGCGTCCAGCACACGCCATGTGACTGTTCGTCGGGGTCCAGCAACCACACCCGCGCGGGTCCAGTGCAGTCCTGATGGCGGAACGATGGGGGTCTCGCATCCTGCAAGCGCTGCAATGATATTTCCGAACGCGTTGGTTTTGTCCGACAGGACGCCGGGAACGTTTTCCCAGACGTAGAGGGGCTCAGGGCGTCCAGCAGATCGGGCTGCATCACAGTGGTCCTCGTATATCTGGATTGCGCGCAGGCTCAGGTTCCCGCGCATGCCATCCAGCCCGTCGCGTGGGCCTGCCACGCTGAAATCCTGACAGGGTGTGCCGGCGACCACTACGTCGAGAGGCCCCAGCGCGCACGACCGGGCGCTGAAATCTTCTGCCATCAGGTCGCCCATGTTGACCGACCCGGGAAACCTGCGGGCGAGGACACGCGCAGGGAATGGCTCGATCTCGGCACACCAGCGCCAGTCCCAGCCGGGCATGGCCGCTTCTGGCGCGCCGATACCACTGCACATTGTCGCGGCATGGATCATCAGACGCGCATTGGCATGACAACGAACAGTTTGTTCGCATCATCCACGTCGCGCACCACGGCTGGCGCCGTTTCATTGTGCAGATGAAATTCAACGGTTTCGCCGACATGCTGCAGGACATCCAGCACATAGCGCGCCTGGAAACCGATTTCCGTCCGGCGGCCGCGCAGGGAATATCCTTCCTCCACGACGTCAACAGCGCTGCCGCGCTCGTCCTGCGACGCCACGGTCAGCGTATCGGAAAACGTCATCTTGACCGGTTTGCTGCGCTCCTGAATGACAGAGGACGCGGCCTGCACGCAGTGTTCCAGAGCACGCGCAGGCATCCGGGCCGTATTGGGGTGATCTGTCGGGATCACCCGCGCGTATTCGGGATATGTGCCGTCAATGACTGTCGAGGTCAGATAGTAATTCCCGATCCAGATCCCGACGCGGCGTCCCCAGATTTCCAGCGTAACGCTATCATCGCTTTTGTCATCCAGATGCGCCAGCATCTCGGTCACGAGCCGTGTCGGCAGGATCACCGGATCGGGCGCACTGGCCATCTTCTCGGGCACGTCCTGACACCACGCCAGGCGATGGCCATCGGTGGCGACGGTACGGACCATGGCCACGCCATCCGGACCGTCAACCGGGTGCAGGTACACGCCGCACAGGTAGTACCGTGTTTCTTCCGTAGACGCGGCAAACCGGACTGTTTTCAGCAGACGCACCAGCCGCGACTGGGGCAATGCGATGCCGATGGCTTTCTCCTGACCAACTGCTCCTGCCAGACTGGGGAAATCATCCGGCTCATAGGCGCTCAGGTGGCTGGAAAATTTCCCGCTGCGGACTGTGACACGGCCCGTCTGGTCCTCAATGCCAACGGATACCGTGCGATCGCGCGGCTGGGATTTCAGGGCCTCCAGGAGCGCCCCGAGCGGCACGGCCACGCTGCCATCCTGCGTCCTGTCCGCCTGGATGCGGATTTCCGCGCGGATCATCATGTCCGTAGCCGTCAGCACCACGCCCGACGGACGCACGGCGATCAGGACGCATTCCAACACCGGGATGGTGTGCGCCTTCGATATCGCCCCCCTGATCGCGGACAGCGCCCCGATCAGGGTGTCATTGCGCGCCTCAAGAAACATCGTCGCTCTCCTGCGCCTTTGACGCGAGCAACTGCTCCATCGCGACGCGCGACAACGTCGATACCTGCACACCCGAAGGGATCAGGCAAACGGATACGGAAAGCAGCCCGTGGGCCTGCAACTGCTTGGCGAACTGCCTGGCGAGGTATTCCATATCCTCCGGCTCCAGAGGACTGGGGGGCGTGACCAAAATGGCTCCGGCAAAATCCGTCGGGATCTGGTCAATGACCTTGAGGACGCTCCGCAGATCATCCTGTTTTTTACCGGCGAGAAGTTCACTTATCACCGCATTTCCGGAAACCGGTTTTGTCCGTGAGGACGCAAGGGCACTTCCGAACCTCCAGAGGAGGGGCCGGTTTACCTCCAGGTTATCGGTCAAACGAGATCGCAACATCCCATGCGACAACAACCAGTCCGTGGCACCCCTGAAATGCCCACAGATGCTGAGGATGTCCGATTTCGTAACCACTGTCAGCGGGCACCGCAGTAGGTCAGCCAACATGGCAATTTCCGGCCAGCCGAACATGACGTCCGTCATCGGGCAGCGCGTGGGATTTTCATCGGAATTTCGCGCTGGCTTCCCATCCTCGCCATTCCCATACGCTTTCCCATTTTCCCATTCCGGATGGGAACCGTTCCCATTGCTCATGCTTTCGCACCTGTTTTCAGTTGTTTACGTGATGTTGGGGTTGGGAATTGATGAAGTTCTGCGCTCGGCCACTTCAGCACGGCACTCCACTCGTCAGAGTGCGGTCCAGCCATCAGGTCTCGGAAGATCAGAGGTTCATTGTTCTCCAGCCAGAGGAGCCAGATACGCGCAGATCGGGATTCCTGCTGGCGCAGCTCTTCCGGCCCCTGCCGGATGGCGATACGCCGCGTCTCCATGGCCCGCAGCCAGTAATTCAGCTTGCCGCCGCGCTGCACACCCACCGGGTCCAGTTCAAGCTGGTATTCCCGCAGGCGCTGCGCGATCACCTCGCACGCCGGGAAATATCCGCGTCCCTCTCCAATGGCTGCCCGTTGCAGGGCAACATCCGTGAAGACATGCGCGCCGAACTCGGCCCCGAGCACCTTCGCGTAGAGGCGCAGTCGTTCCGGCGTCACAGAGCCATCCGCGACGAACAGGAGCGCCAGTTGCATCAGCCACTCGATCACGACACGGCTGACGGCGGTTTTCTCTGCCACGCTGCTCACGCGACGCCCTCCAGGCACTGGCGGCGCCACTCCTCGTTGCCCAGCGTGCGTGCAGTTTTCTGGGCAGGCGTCCGGTCCGCATACGCCCCTTCCATCAGGCGCGTGAAACGATCAGGCGTCAGCAGGTCATCCAGCGTGATTTTCCAGCCGTTGGCGCCGCCGCCCTTCAGGAACGCGCTACCCGCGACCTTCTCCAGCGCGGCATTCCATCCGGACAGGCCGCCGGCATCGGCCAACCGGGCGCGGATGGACCGGCTGCGTCGCGTCGTCAGCCGCTGTGCGACCGGCAGCCCTTCCCGCTCCGCCAGCTTGTTCCATGCTGCGACGGCCTGCCGGACTGCATCACCTACATGACCTGTCAGGTTAATAACGTCGGCGTCCACGCACTCTCGGCCGAGAGAAGTATCTTCTATTTTGTTCTTATTCTTATCTTCTCTGGGGTTAACCCCCTTATTTAAGGCTTCGCGCGTGGACTGAAGGTCATGCCGTTCGGTCAGATCCAGTTCTTCCTGCGCCTCGTGCACGGCGCGGGCGCGGCGCCGTCCGACCAGTGCAGGATTGCCGCCCGTTCGCCCGTTGGCCCGATCGCGCTCCAGGCGCTCACGATCACGCACCATCCGGCGGCTGTAGATCACCCCATCCGCATCACGCGCGAGGACACCCTGTTCCTCTAGCTCGCGCAAAAGGGGCACGACCTCGCCCGAAGTGCCGCCCACCACGCGCAGGAGACGGTCTATCGGCAAGGGACGCCCCTTATGGATCAGATAGCCGTGGCGCTCCGCACGCGCCATGAAACAGAGCAGGCGCATCCATAGCCCCTGCGCCGCGAACGAACAGACGAGCAGATCGGGGTCACGCTCGTAATCAGCCCAGTGGAATTTCGACCAGGGCAGTTGCTCCCCCAAGTCTGTATGTCCTGCCATGTCAGGATCCTTTCGTCAGGGGCAACGGCGACGCCGGCCGCGCGAGTGCGTTGCATTGAAAAGGCATGGACGGTGCTGGTGACGATGCACTGCCGGATCCGTCGCATGCGCAGCAGATCGCAAGCGCTGGCACCGTTCTGCGCGACAGGAGGTCACCCCCAGTCCATGTGGTGTAATGCCAGCCGTTGCCCGCGCATTGCGCACAGGCGTTCATGGCCGGGGCCTCCCCGTCGCACGACACGCCAGCAGCAGCATGATCCCGTTTCCGGCGCGTTTCTGGGAGGTCAGATAGAGTCCCATTTCGCGCTGTTCCGCCAAAACAGGACCCAGGCCCTGAAAAGTATGGGTCCATTTGTTGGTTTCTGGGTCCAGGGCGCCAACGGCAACCCATGTTGGCCCGATCTGGTCTAGGCTATAGGCGGCTGGATATGGGCTGAAACCAGAAACCAGACTGTCAAAGGATGCAACCATTTGATTCCCCATCAATAAAACCATTCTGAACGTGGTTTTGACGTGATTTTCACGTCAGGGAGGTTCATCACGGTCCGGATAAACCATTTCCTCAATCAGGATCTCTGTCCGTGCGGTCTGATGATCACTTCGGAAACCGAGAGCTACCTGGAAACAATGGCGCGGACTGTCGTCGCGAATAAAACCGAGGCCATACGGATTGCGCATTTTCACCGCTGTCGCGCCTTTTTTCATGCGCATCGGTGTCGGCGTTGTCAGGCAGTCGATCACTGGCTTCGCGCCGCCCTCCACTCCGTCCTTGTCGGCTATCCCGGGCGAATAACGATGGATCGTCACGCGGGCATAATCGAATGGCTGCGCATGATCGGGCGGCGTTACGGTCGCCATTTTGATGTCCCACACCAGCGAGCGCATATATTTCCGCCGTGCTGACCAGTGCAGGCGCAGGTATGGGTTCAGCAGCAGGTAGGGCCGGGGCAATGTAAAGCGGAGGGATCGCGCTGGAATCCGACCCTCCAGCATCTGTTCGGCCTCGCTTTTCTCGTTGAGCTTGCGCTGACGAAATCCGTCCATGAACGCCAACACCTTTGCCCGGGTCCGCGAAAAATTCTCGCGACCATTCCGGAGATGCGCGACATAATGCTCGTCGTTGACGGCCATTTTCCCGAACGTGCTGGGGGCCATCCCCTGCTCGGTCAGGAACGCGTCTATCTGGTTTAATATATCGTCCATTCGTGGTCATTAAACCATTATGCCAACCATAACAATGTTATTTATGTCTGGTTTGATCCATCGTTCGCCCATATGAGGGAACGCATGGAAACGAACGAAAATAGCCCGGCAGGGCAAAAAAAACTGGATTCGGCGCGTCTGTTGATACGTGATGCCCTGGACCAAAGACGCATGAGTCTGGTCAGCCTGAGTCGTGCGATTGGCAAAAGCGACGGCTACATCCACCAATATCTGACCCGTGGAGTGCCACGATATCTCCCGGCGGAAATACGCGAGGCCGTCGGCGTAATCCTGGGCCTGGATCCCGCAGACCTTGCGGATCCTGAGGCGCACAAACAAATCCCGGTTTTCGCGTCGATCACGTCCGGGCGCATCAGTGAACGCCCCATCGCGGAGGGGCGGCCTGTACCATCATCGGCAGGCGATATTCCCGCATTCCGGGAAACAGATAACCTGGACCAGCCTCCTCCCACATACGCTATAAAACCAGGTGCCCGTGTGCCTGCCTCTGATCTGCTGGCCGTCTGGATCAGCACGCCGCGCGGGAGATTACGTGCTGGCGATATTGCGTACGTTGACCTGACCCGTTCTCCGCGCATCGGCGACACGGTCGTGGTCGTGCGCGACGGGAATATCGAGACGATAGGCGACCTGACAGATCAGACCGAGGGCATGGCCGTTGTCTGCCCTGCCCCCGGCAATGAAACGACGGTAGACCTGGCGGCCAGCAAAGCTCTCAAGGTACGTTGGATTGAGGTACCCTGATCAGATCAGACTCTATCGTTTCCAGTAACTGGCCCACCTTGAAACTGGCATCAGGGTTGGCCAGCATGACACGGGCAAGCCCAAGTTTGGCCAGAATGTCCGCCCGGCTGCCCGATGGCGCAGAGATCGCGGCATCCTCAATGGACGCCATCTCCCCACAGACAAGTTCTAGTTCGCTGCAGATATGCAGGCATGGCATCGCGCGATCAGAAGACGCACCATCAAGTTTTTGTAGCCTCCGGTTCAGTTCAATCCATTTATTTTTCTGATCTATGAAATGCATAACTTCCCCGCATTGCAATAAACGTAAAATATCAGAAATACCGGTAAGTCTCTAAATTGAAATAACACTGCATATTTACATCGTAAAGTGATTTTGCATATTTTTGTTTCATTTCTTTATTTTTTGTATCTGCCTATCTTTCTTTATAAAATATGCGCCCCATCTTAATTCTATATTTACGGCATGCTTTAATCGCAGCGTTCTTCCGCATACCCGGATTATATCGCTTCCACTTGCATGCATGCATGCAATCTGGCAGATGTGCTGGCATAGATTGTTGCTCGGAGGGCGGAATGACGGCTCGAATCATCGTGGTCGGAAACGAAAAAGGCGGGTCAGGCAAAACCACGATTGCCACGAACCTGGCCGTCCTGTCGGCGCTGAATGGTATCGACACCCTGCTGGTAGACGCGGACCCAGGCCAGAAATCGAGCGCATTGTGGGCGTCGCATCGTCTGGAAGGGCATCCGGACTATCCCCGCATCAGTTGTGTAGAGCGATCCGACGGCCGCACAATCGGTCCGGTGATTGAAGACCTGGCGACACGGTACCAGACCCTGATTGTTGATACGGGGGCTGTGGACTCTCCGGCCCTCCGGGCCTGTGCAATGGTTGCCGACACCTTGGTCGTACCAGTTCAGCCAGACGCACTGGATGTCTGGGCGCTCCCGACAATCGCCAATATCTACGACCGGGCACAGCAGCTAAATCCCAAACTTCAGGCGCGCATTGTCGTCAACCGGATCCTGCACCAATCAGTGGAACGCGCACCCGCGGAACTGCGCGAATGGATGTTGCAGGAAACGCCCACTCTGGCCACCCACCCGTTTACCACGCTGGTTGCACGCGCGGCGTATGGTCGCGCAACCGGCGAAGGGGTCGGCGTATGTGAACTGAAGGGGCGTGAACTGGACGCGAAAGCGGCGAACGAAATGCGTGCTGTCTATGAGGCTATTTCCCAATGAGCATCCCGAAAAAAATCCCTTCCCTTCCCTCCGCGCAGCCCTCATCTGCCGAGGCAGAAGCCTTTATTGGCGGGGCTCCCAACAAGGAAATTTATCCATGGGAGCATCAGGACGTGCGGTCTGACCTGCTGGTCAGCATGAGCACGCGCGTACCGGAAAAACTGATGTTGCAGATGGAATGGCTGTTGAGCAAATCGGCAGGTCGCAGGCTCCACGCCCGGCAGTACAAGCAGACGTTCGTGATTGCAGCGGTGGAGGCCTACGTGCACAAGGAATTGACCAAGCGCGGCGTCCCCTCCGATCGGCAGTAACACGGCCATGCGTCCACGGGTGATCGGGATCGGTCCTGTGATCTCGGGGAAAAAGGGCAGCGGTGACGCGTTCCATGTTGATACGCTACACGCAGATGGTCGCGTGTGGCGTATCAGCTGGTTACGACAGCCGAATATTGCCCGGAGCCACCTGAAGCGCTCCGTTCAGATGCAGCGTCAGCGCCTCATGACAGAATGTCGGGAACGGGGACCCGTGATCGTCCTTCAGGATCAGGCATCGTTCGATGCACTGGTGGAGATTACAGGCGGCAGTCAGCCAAACACCTTATGCCAAACCCATGTGCCGAATTCCCCCCAACCGAGAAGCGCCCCGACAATTTCGATCAGCAATGTCAGCGCTCCCAGCAGGAACGGCACTGCCAGCGCAGCAAGTGCCCATTTGATCAACAACAGTCCGCCGAGTATCTGATCCGTCTGGGTCGCTACTTTGCCAATCTTCTCATCCCGCGCCCTGGCTGCCTCCGTATCGTACTTTCTGGCCTCGTCCCAACGACCACGCATCTCGCCCGCGAAATCCGCCAGCGCGCGCCTCTGTTCCTCCTGACTACGTTCCACACGCAGTTCGATCTGCCGGAAATCCTCCCGAAGCTCCGAAATATTACGGCGATTATCGTTGATTTCGTGGGAATGCCGACCCACGATCGCCGCCAGATCGTCAGTCATTATTCTACCTGCAAAGAACCATTGAGCGCCTGTTCGAGCGGATGCCACGCGGGATCATGTCGCGCTCCCCGTCGTGGCTGTCGTGGTCGCAGTCGCAGTCGGCGCGGTGTAGGTGCTGCCGATCGGATAGGCCCCGTCGGCATCCAGCGCCAGTGCCAGACCCGTGCCGGAATTAAACGTGCTGGTCCCATCCCATAGGATTCTGTTGGTCACATACCCCACGCCTTCGGTCCCGGATGCGACCGTTCGATAGACGATGTAGTTTTGGATACTGGATGCCGTTGCGGCAGTGGTGGTTGTGGTCGTATCGGACATGTTATTCTCCCTTTACGGTGCTGTTGTTAGAATTGCGTATCCGGGGCCGCCAGATCCGCCGTAATAAGCATTCAGGGTTCCAGAGGTGTTGTAGGCACCCCCACCACCAGCACCGGGAGCATTTCCACCCGTTCCGCCGCCTTCACCAGCACGTCCGCCACCACCCCATGGGCCTGCGGCACCGTTGCCTTTGGAGAGAGTGGTCCCGGACTGACCATCGCCACCAAAGCCGCCGTTGGCTTGTAGTTGAACAGTACAGCCTGGACCACTGGTTACAGTGCCGGGTGATCCACCAGCGGAATTATTTGAGGACGTCCACACGCCGCTCTGGCCGCCTGTACAGGTCAGCACCACGGTGCCATTGATGGAAATTGTAGTGGCCCCCCCATAGACAGTGGCGTTTATCGTATTGGCTGGACACACGCCACCCGCACCAATGGATACAGTCACAACGTCACCGGATGATACAGCAAGCCATCCTCGCGCGTATGCGCCAGCACCCCCACCAGCCGCAAAGATTGAATTGCTGGCACTATCGCCATAGGAAAATGCCCCCGGTCCACCGGCACCCACAGCTTCAAAGAAAATACGTGTTACACCTTCCGCAACCGTGTAGGTCCCTGATGAAGCAAAGGGAATAGGGGTGGCAATGTCGGTAAGGACTGGCACCTGCACGGCACCCCCATCATATGCGACAGTCGGGCGACCATTACCGTTCATATAGAACGTATCTATTTGCGTATTTGTGCCTGACGTAACGCCACCTTGAATATATGCGTCCAGCGAATTGCTAACCGCAGTTACATCCGACAAGTTGGCAGATTCTGTGTAAATGTCCTTCATCGCGCAGGACTGGAACGCCATACGACCGTTGCTATTGATCGTGATATCGCCGATCTGTGTGGACCCGGACAGAATTGTTCCGTAGGACGAGATCAGATAACCACCGTCGGTAAGCGCGCCTGTGGTCTTGTCGATGTAAGAGTAACGTAGGCCAGAGAACGTCGTGTCCTGCCCCAACATTACCTTGGTCGCGGCCTGATAGACACCGCCGCCCTGCTGCACCGGGGTATAATTGAGGAGTGGCTGCAATTTAGCGTCTGCAGCAGCACGAGCTTTTGCCTCCGCTGTGATTGCAGCCGCCGAAGAGGAAGACAGAGACGCCAAAGATTGCTGAAGCGCAGTCGTCGTGTCCATAAGGAAACGCGTTCTGTTTGCCAGACCCTGAGCCTGGTAGTTAGCGATGCCCCCCGGACCGCCGATTACTGGATCTGACGTTGCGATCTGATAAATGCCGTCCTCAAACTCCGACGTCTCCGTAATCGCGGTAAAACCGGTCGGCGGCAGAGATTCAGTGGCTGTGGCAGTTGCGGTACTGGACGTGGTTTCAGACATGCAATGCGCTCCTGGCTCCCAGTATCTGGTATCCAGTCACGACATCAGGGAGGCAATGTCAGAACGTGATCTGCCATGTCCCGCTGAATGAAAGGTCGCTCGCCTTCAGCAGGGGCAGGTCCCGCACCCTGCGCGCAAACAGCAGTCCATTTGCGGAAAGAATCCCATATTCGGAAATGCTGATTCCGTTCGCCTCCGTCGTAGCCAGTGAAAACGCCACTGTAAGTTGCCCTGTCGCCGCGTTCGCTGTTATCCCGTCCACCGACTTCACGTATGCGCCGGTCAACGCATCATCTGTCTCCTGCGCCGGAGATGCGTTGGTCCCAAAGCCGACCTGGGATATGGCATATTTCCCGGTTACGTCTCCAGAGAGCAGCGCGGCCTTCATATCTGCGGCGCCCGCAACGATCAGGTTGCTGCTCATTTCATGCGCAATCAGGATACCGGCGCGCCAGATTTTCAGGTCTACGCGCCCCCGTTCCCGGGTCATACGTTCGTATAAGCATGACATCAGTTTCCTGCCTCCAAATCGCTAACTGTCGCCTGCCCCCGGAAAGCGGCGCTGCCGTCGTATTGGCGCACGCCGTTATAGATCGTGTCCCAAGCCTCCGTCAGGGCAAACTGACTGTCCGATGTGACGGGGTCACTATCGGTCAGGGCCGGATCCGTGTTGTCGATAACCGTGTTCCGTAAGTACGTCCCCGCAGCCCGAAGGCTGTTCGCGATCCAGATGATAGCGGCCTTGAAATCCGTCGGAGACACGCCGGATGCATTGACATCGTAATTGGCGGCTATATCAAAAAGCCCGTAAATTGGCACGGTCGCAGGGTTGTCGTACTTCTGGCTGCCATCGAAACGGTCAGTCCCGTCATAGATCACGGCTGATGTCGGTGCCTGCGCAGAATTGGTCACGCGGACTGACTGGCCCGAATACGCCGTGATCGCCAGTTCGATCGCCTTGTTATTGCAGGCGGGGCGCAGAATTGTCGAAATGATGCGCACGCCATACGTGATGTCGGGTTCTCCGGGATTACGAGATATGTTGCCGTACATGGCACCCAGATAATCCAGCCACTCATCCTCTGCGGTAGGAATCGCCATCTGATCTGGCGCGATCCTGATCAGGTTCCGCGCAGCCTGCAATTCCGCCCGCGGGCCATCCAGCAGCCCCCAGTTGTCGCTGGTAAAAACCGTCAGGATCTGAAGGGGATAGGATGCATCCACCCAGAGCACCCCTCCGAGGCAGGCATTCCCTCCCAGATAGGCGGTATCAGAAAACCGGTATCCGGCGCTCCCCGCCACGCTGCCGGAACCGACAATGCAACGCAGCGCGCTCATGGCGGAGACGTTCGCCCCGATATCGTTCAGGACAAAAAAACCGGGAACGGCACCGATCGCCAGGGCAAGCCCCATTACCGTCAGATCGGTCAATGCGATCGTCACGGTGCCACGGTCGGAGGGCGACAGCACCAGCGCGTCATCCTCTACCGCCCAGCCGAAATCCAGAGTGGCCCCGAAAGACAACGCCTGGCGCCCCCGCGCGGAAATGTCGTAGGCCCGCGTCAGGCGACCGAGCAGGCGTTTCATGATGCTCATGTGTAGGTACCGGCGCCCGGCATAGGCTTGGTCCATGCCGTAGGTGCCGCGACATCCGCCGCCGGCGCGGTGCGCACGAAATTCAGGACACCATCCACCCCCATGGCCAGAGCATCGAGTTTTGCGACCTCAACCGTAGCACCCAGTGGCAGCGCCAGAATGTACGCCTGATGCGCCGCCTGAACCAATGCATCCAGATCCGCAACCGTATAGCCGGTTTCAGCCGTAATGCTCCCTGCCACGGCAACGCTCTGCTCCGGCGCGGCCTCCGCGATGAACGTAACGCCAGCAGCAGCGTAGCCCGGGACGGTCGTGCCGTCCGCTTCGTAATACCCGTCTATTATCGATTGGGCCTGCGCAACCAGTGCGGTGGACGTGCTCCCGACGCCGTTGTGGATATATCCATAGATTTTCGCGGTCGGCTGCGTTGGGTCGGTCAGATACGGCTCATACACGTACTGAAATTTGACGGCTTCCGTGACGTTTCCGTTTGAATCCGTCAACTGAACGATGGACAGCCCCGTCGTCACGCCCGCTGTCGTGCTGCGGGCCAGCCCGAGGATGAAACGCGCGAAGCGCGCCTGTCGCGCCTGCGCCGTCTCCGCCGGCGCGCCGTTGGAGAACAGGTTGCCGTTGACTGCCGACACAAACCCCGTGACGGGCGCGCCCATGGAAAACGTCGTGCCGGCCGCGACATTCCCGGCTGTGCCCGTCGTGGTGCACGCGACCTGGACGATCCCCGTGGTCAGGCCGGCCGGAATCGTCACGGCCGCCACGCTGGCATAGGTCAGCGTCCCCTCCGCCGGCGTGAAGACGCTCCCGGCCGGGATTACCGTATCGCTGGACTGCACGCTGATCGTCACGGTCAATGTACCGGACGCCGCCACGGCCGCAAGGGCAGGAAAATCAAAGGTCGTATAGGTCGAGGTCTGGATGGCATCCTTCAGGGCCAGGACCAGATCCTGATAGAGGCGATCAATCTCCTGCGCGACGGCGTCCAGAAACGTCCGCATGACGCCGCCGACGTTATAATCCGTCAGCGAACAGACCATGCGGGCGCGGTTGATCATGGAAGCGAGGATCGAAAGCCGCGATTTGATCTGGAATGCCATCAGTTGCCTCCTCCGGTCAGCACGCCGCCGACCGGAACCGACTTGCCTCCGATCGTCATGTATTGCCCGTCCACGTCCAGGCTGTCTCCGTTCACACCGACCGTAATCGACACGATCGAATCAATGCGGGGGTCTGCCGAAATGCACCGCCCGACAAACACACCTGCCAGGTCGGCATTGATGGGATCGGTTGATCGTCCCAGCAGCGCGTAGACGCCATTCCCGTAGGACGGCTCATAAACGAGGTCGCCCGGGAGGCTGGCCATGCGGTTGTCAACGGCCTGCACCAGGTTGGGGACCCCTGACACGGTCGCCAGATCCCCGTTCGCAGCCGCAGTTACAACCCCACCGGTCAGGGCAATATCGGTCCCGAACAGATCACTGCTGTCCGCCACGCCGGTTGGCGTCGTACCCGTGGCCGGAACCACGATCTCATCCTGCCCTGCCAGAAGGACGGTATCGGACCTGTGCGCCGGGTTGTCGGTGATATAGGGCGCGCGGAGGCCATTGAGCCAGATCAGCGTGTACCAGTTTGCGGCATCCCCGGTTTCACGCAGGGCGATGCGTTCGGGCGTATCGCCAATCAGGGTCCGGGCCTTGCGCGTGCCACTGAGCGGACCCGTCCACTGTGGCGTAGAGGTTGTCGTCATGCTGCCACCTGCACACCGTTGCCCATTGCATCAAAATTGGAGATCACGTCATCGGAATGGCCGATCAGGAGAAGCGGGTCGAGGCGCAGCCCTGAGATAGCCGCCTGGGCCCCTGATGAGACGGTCAAGATTGAGGTACCCGGGTCAAGCATCGATTCAAATGGCGACGTGTTGTCCAGCATGAACTGGCTTGCAGCGTCCCCTCCGCCGGTGGAGGAACACATCGATGCTCCGAACAGGGGCGTGATCAGCGGAATGGTCTGATTGACGTTGAACCCGTTGGCCATCGTGCATGCACCGTCCGCAAACGTGGATGCCGCCTGCATCAGCGCGATCCGGTCATCCATCGGCAGCGTGCTGTCGGCACCGAGCGCTTCAAGACCGCTGGTTGCTGCAAGCGCATATTGCGTCGAGAATTCCAGCAACAGGGAATTCTGCCCTGTGAAAATGCCCTCCGTCTCGCCCGCGATATCCGCCACACCCTGAAACAACTGGATGGCGGTATCCACCAACTGCGCGAGCACGCCGCGCGCTGCCCCCAGCATGTTCAGGCCCTGCGTCAGATAGTCCTGGAACTGCCCCAACATCGTCACGACGTTGCCCAGTCCTGTCTGAGCCAGCAGCCAGCGCAGGGGATTGGACAGGGCATCCGTGATCTCGTCCGACAGCGACAGCGCGGTGGTCGCGTCGCGCAGCACGTCCAACTGGATGCTGTACTGCATCAGCAGGGGGCGCGAGCGGCTCCTGTGCAGCGAGAACGTGCGCGGCACCACCACGTCGTGGATACCGTCGAGATTGTCCGTAAAAATCAGTTCTACCGCGGATGGATCCTGACCGGCTGCCAACAGCAGGCGACGCCGTTGGTGCCAGCCGTCATATACGGCCTGCCGTAGGGACAGGAACATGTCCTCCCCACTTTGCAGCAGGCCGCCCCGCCAGCCGTTATTCCCTGTCAGCGTGATGGTGCGGATGCCACGGCCGAACACGTCAGTCCACGCGCCGCCAAGGGTCTGGTTGGTGGTCAGGCGCGTGGGGTCGGTAACGCTCAGTTCCTCCGGCCGCAGGGCAAACGTGAATTGCACGTCCGCGCCCGATCCGCCTGTCAGCAGGAATGAAATCTGCCGATATCTCTGTGACGGAGGTGCTGCCATCCCTCAATGCTGCCGTCACGACAGTCAGCCAGAAAGGTCGATGTCCTGCTCGGAGGCATATTTGCATGCAAGCATGCAATTTCGCATGCAATCTATCCCGTCGGCTTGCTGGTTGTCCCGCCTGTGCTCTCGGTGTGCGTATGGTCGTCCAGACTGACGCCATTCGCCGTGACGTCTCCGCTGGCCGTAATGCTGTCTTTCACCGTCAGAGGGCCGTCTAGCTCGACCGGTCCGGTCATTTTCCACGACGTATATTTGGTGGTGACGTTTCCGCCCGGCGCTACGACAAACGAGAAATTCGGCGTCGCCAGCGTAACAGTTGGCTCCGGGGCTTCAGCCGGGGTGACCCATTTCGCAGCGCATAGAGCCGTGAGGTCCTCGTGCCCTCCCGTTCCGATCCTGAAGTACGTACCCGATGGATGCCATGCCTCGATCGACCCGTCGGGCGCGATGGTGGTGTAGGCCCCGCTTGCGGCATGGCGCGTGATGGTACGGTCCTGCTGCTTGAAAACGATCTGGCTGCCTGCAAACCGTGCAAACCCATGCACAACCGCCCGCGCCCCGGCCCCGAATTCGTACGCTGCGATCATGGTGCGACCGTCGGGGTTGATACCCCCGACCCTACCGGCTGGCGGCCGCGGAACGTCCGGGATCGACCATGTGCCTCCGTCGGTTGACCCGTCTGGCGACAGCACGATAGCGTTGCCCACCGGCATCCCGGAATCCAGATCAATCAGGTCCACCCGGCCGATTTCAGGGTAGACGGCCACGACCTGCCCGAACCGGATCATGACGCACCTGCCGTTTCACGCACACTGATGCGGCCCCGATGAGGCGCATAGACGCCGGGCCGCCCCTCCGCCCAACCGGGACGCACGCCGGCCATCTTCGCCCGGTCAACGTAGCTGGTCCCGCGCTCCAGCTGGACAGAGCACGTCCACGACGCCGTCGGCATGATCGTATGCTCCACCGCCGGCATATATCCGCGCAGGGTGGTCGTCCCGAATGCAACCTCCAGTTCCTGTCCGCAGGCCAGTTCCTCACGGCCCATGCATGTCAGTGCCCCGCTTTCGAACACCACATTGTCGCGGTTGAGCATTTTCAGGTCCGTCGCCCGTTTCGTGATCCACTCCCCGGTAAGTTGCTGAACCTGTTGTTTAAGGTCGGTAACCATTCGCGATGGCGCACATTCAAACCCGGTTGGCAGGAGATAACTTGAGGTGCTCATCAGACGCAGACCAAAAATTTCCGGACGATTGTTCGCGTAGGTCACGTCCGACTGGCTGTCGATATATGCGATGGCAGCCGTAAACTCGCTGTCGAGGGCTGCCGCGCCCGGAGGCACCCAGAAATAGTTGGCCGCCCCGTCATCGCTGCGCCCGACCTCGCAACTACTCACCGTGCGGTCCGAAATGCTGACCAGACCCGGGTCTGCCGCGCCGTCCATGATCAATTTCCCGTTCAGATCCCGGAATGGCACCGGCCTGAACACCAGTGACGGCCCCGCCTCCGTCGTACGGACGAACATTTCATTCCACGGCGCGTCGCGCGCGGCGGCCAGCAGGTCCGCAACCGACCCCTGGAAGGTCATGGTGTTGAACGGGCTGAACGACCCCTCCGCGACGGTAATGTCGGAGGTCAGGAAGGGCTTGATCGCGCCGGTTGAAAATGCCGCCATCTGGTTGATCTTGGGGTTGATGATCTTCGTCACGACCTCACGCACGAAATCGCCCACCCCTTCAATCACCGGGGAAATGCCGAACTGCGCCTGCAGGGGAAACTGATCCAGATACAGTTCCCCCTTGGTATTGAGGAGCGGATAGAGGATCTGGTTGGTTTCCAGCAGCCGCCCGCAATCCTTCCCCTCGATCACCACCGTCTGCATCGGTGCCCCCTCCCCCTGCATGGCGCGGGGGCGACGCACGCGGCGCACGAACCCACGCATGAGCAGCGGCAGCTTCTGGCCCTGATATTTCCATGGCTTCCGGCTGGCACGGATCTCGATCAGGTCCATGGGCGCCACATAGGCATAGATGGAATCCGCCAGATCGGGAGGGATACGATCGGAGAACGATACGGAAAACACGTTTCCCACCAGGCTACGCACGGAGGTCGCCATGCGCACGCTCCCGCCGTCCCCCAGGTATGGCGTCAGGTCGTATGCCTGAATGACACGCCCTGGCGTTCCCCCCGCCGTCACCTTGTAGAGCATGACCGAAACGCTGAACGCGTGCAGGTCCACCATCAGTAGACCCCCTGCCGCCCGGCGTGCCCGTATGCACTGGCCTCGTGCGCCGGCATCCCCGCGGGCATGGGGGAGAGAGGGGCACCATTAGAATGAGATGTAGGGTGAAGTGCTACATTCTGCCTGGTCCCATCAGGATACTGAACATTCAGAGTTCCAGTGACATGATGGGTGGTATTATTTGCTCCGCCACCAGCAGCGGCCCCTTGTCCACCTGCCACTGGCGCACGCATCTCCTTTGGCATCGCCGGGTCTGCTGGACGCAGATTCCGCGGCAGATTGTTCAGGACGTCCGCATACCCTCCACGTAACCCCTCATCACCATATCCCTCATACCCTTTGCCAAAAGTGCGGGAGGCTTCCCCAATGTCTGCATAAGGACTCAATTTCTGCAAAAGGGTCAGTTGCTTGCGATAGTCGCCATTAAGTTCGCGGCTCATGAAATCAAGTTGCTGTTCTTCGGTCGAATGGCGCAGATCTACGCCTTCCGCGTCCTTGAACGCACGCACGCGTGTCGGATCTGTCCATTGCGCCAGACCGTAACCAGGGCCCACACTCCCATCACGGTGACGTTCCACGGCATTCGCATCCAAACCGGATTCCTGTTCCAACCCACCAACGAGCACAGATGCACCAGCATGCGTCAGGTGGTCATGCTGCTCAAAATACGTCATGTAGCGACGGGCCTTGGCAATCAGTTCGGGGTTATTGCGGAATGCTGCAATTCTTTGCTGGTCGCGATAGTTCTGGTAGCCTCCCACCACGCTTGGAATGACGGCACCCAACCCGATACCAGCACTGATAGCAGCACCGGCCCCCAAAGCACCCCCTGCTGCAACCGCTCCCCCTTCGGCCGCACCCGTGGCAGCGGCACCGCCCGCTCCACCCACGCCTCGGAAACCAGACGTCAGCAATTTCTTCGCAATCCCCGGTCCAAGAAGCCCGGCGGCACCTGCCGTCAGCCATCCCGCCATGGACGTAAGACTTTCACCGGTTGTTCCGTCTCCCAGATGCTCGGCAATCGTCTGCACCGGTCCCTGCAGCTTGCCGATTTCCTCGCGCAACTGGGTGATTGGCCCCACCAGTGTGCTCGCCGCATTGGTCAGGACGTTGGAGGCGTCGGCTCCGGAATCCGCGACACGACGCCCCATGGTATTTTCCAGACCGGAGTTGGCAAACGCACGCACCTCCGCCGCACGCAAGGCTTCCGGGTCACTCGTCCCGGTATCCCTGAGGGCGGTGCGATCCGCCGTGCTCAGGTCTGTACGGGCCATCAGTCGCTGACGGATCGCCCCGAGGTCCGCGTGGCTGTCCATGGTCTGCATGATATCGTTCAGGCCGCTCATATTGAGCTTATTGGTGTCAACGCCGATTTTACGAAGATATCCGTCCACGCCCCCGTTCGCAGCCTGAGATGTCTGGGCATCCCTCCAGTACCGTTCGAACTGCTCGTAATGTGCCGGGCTCATGCCCATGTAATTCCCGCCGCCGACAAACCGATCGACATCAGGACGGCCCCTGTAGGTCTTTTGAATCTCCTCCATGACATCATTAAGGATCATGGTCCCGTCAGGAGCGCGGGAGAACATTCCTTTCGAAAGCCGGTATTGGGCATCATAAACACTGGGGGAGCCATGCCGGATCATCGTCATCAGCGACATCACCTGCCCCGCCATCCCCGCACCGCCCCCGTGGGAGATCGATGCATTCGCTGTGTTGATCAGGTTCTCCCCGTTTTCTCCGCGCACCATCGGATCGCCACTGGCGTTCATGGAGGTCATCAGACGTGAGAAATCTTCGGCCCCGCGATCCTGCCCCTGTCGGTTGGCATTCTCAAGCCACGTCAGCAAAGAGTCCTGAACTTTGTCTGCCTGCGCGTTCATGTGGCCGTCCTGGACCGCGTCCGCCAGCATCAGCGCGAACCTGCGCGGATCCTCCCCCGCGAAGCTGGCGCGGGCGAACCCCTGAACCATGGTGGAGGGCGCCACCCCATAGCCGCGAGCAACGTTCCCCGCCATCTCGACGTTGGCCAGCGCCGTCCCTGACCGGCTTTCATTCGCAATCCTGACCCACTCCTCGGTCAGTGACTGCCCCTCCGTCTGCAGCACATGCAACGATGACGACACGTTACGCACATTGTGCAGCAGCTCCGCGAACCCGGTGCTGGTGTCTCCCATACGCCGCATCAGGCTGTCATTCATGACCTGCTCACGTTCGGACTGCTGCACGTGTGACGTGATGGATCGCAGGCCGCCGCCAATGCCCGCCGCCCCCAGCATCGCACCGACAACGGGGCCGCCCCGGAAACGGGACAGGGCAGCGAGTTTCGGATCGACCCCGCCTCCGGCCCCTCCCGCGCCTCTTGATGCTCCCCCTGCTGCGCCGCCCGCCCCGCCAGCGCCGCTGGCATTGACGACGGTCGGTTCTGGCGCTGGCCCGGATTCAGACCGGACACGGTTTTCGGCCTCGCCCTCCTCCCGGTCGTTTTCCTTTTCCTCGGACGTCTCGGCAGGACCACTTCCGCCGGAGGACGTGCGACGGGGAACGGGGGTCAGATCAGGGTCAAAGCGCGTTCCCTCCAGAACACGCCCGAGCACATTGTCGATATAGGCCCGCTGCTGCGCGGGATCGGGCACCTGCCGGGCCGCGCCGGCGGGAAAGTCCAGCGGCCCCGTGAACGCGCCCTCCGCGACGCCCTGCTGGACCCGTTGACTCGTCTGCCCCTGCCTCAGGCGCAGGATGTCTTCCCACTGCTTCTGGATCCGGGTGAGGTCCGCCTGCAGCTCCTTCAGTTCCGGATGGCTGAAATCGACGTCGGACAGTTTCTGCGCCTGCTGCCCGGCCCGGCTCAGGGCGGCCGCGATCTGGTCGATTTCACGGACGGACTGCTGGACGTCCGCCTCGATAGGGATCTTGACGCTCACGCTGCTTCCTCACACCACCGGGTCGATGAAATCATCCGGCATATCCGCCCCTCCATCAGGAGGGGGTGCCGGTTCCCTGGCGACCTCCGCTTCCAGAATGGCCAGTTCCTCGTCAAAGTCGTCGGTGATCATCGTGGCCCGGGTTTCGGGATGGTCGAGGAACTGGTGGCACAGCAGGTCCTCCAGCATCTCGCCCACTGTCATTTCAAGGTATCGGGGGTCCGTCGGGGGCAGGTTGTACTGCCGCCGCCACCGGAACCGGATCTGATCGCACCGCTCCAGCGCCCGTTCCCGCGCCGTTCGTGGCAGTGACGCCACGAAATTCGTCCTCCGCATTGCGGAGGGCTCCCCATACCTTCAGGATGTCCTTCGCCGCATCCCGATCCAGCGGGTCAAGGGCCTCCACACTCCACCCGGTCGGCCCCTCCTGCAGCAGGATGGAAATCGTGGCGAAGGATTCCGCGCGCACCACCGCGACCTCCCCCACTTCACCCTCATCGCCTCCCAGCAGTCGCCCGATCTCCGCCTGGATTCGGATATCGTCGCGCATCGTGCGGTGGCGGAATACGAAATCCCCGATCCCCTCGACCGGCACCGAAAGCGTTTTCACAGGTCAACCCCCGATGCATCAAGCGCGTAGAGCGTCCCCTCCTCCATCGTGATCCGGTTGGCGCTGACATCGACCGCACCACGCCCCCACGAGCAACTGACGTATTTGCGCATGACCTCGCCACTGTCGCGGCTGTAGAACAGGATGTCGAACACCAGCCCCTGCAGCGCGTTGTCGCCGTTGATTGTCGCAATCCCGAGATTGCGCAGCGACTGGGTGATCAGCATCATCCGGCGCACGGACAGCGTATGCCGCGCCAGTGTGGGCACCCATTCCGAGACGTGGATATCCCCCACTCCCGTTGCGGGTTCCAGCCCGTAATCGTCACTGGGGGAGCAGCTCTGTATCAGCCCGACCCGCGCGCCGCCCATCTCGATGATGATGCGGTTACCCGACTGGGTATGGACGTTCGTCCGTGTGGTAATCATGATGCGCTCCCTCAGCTGCTGGTCGTGCCGCCGGAGGCGCTACCGGTGGACGAGACGTTGACGGTTACCGTGCCCGTGTAGGGGCGCAGGGCATTGTTGGTTTTGATGAAATTCAGCGGGATTACCGGCTGGGAATTGAACGTGATCTCAATGGTGTCGCCACTGGCAACCGCAGTAAGGGCATCCCATGCCGGAGAACTGGTGTCACCCACGATCACCCCCGGCCCGAGCGGACGCGGCGTCGCGCAATAGTTCAGGGCCGTCTCGGCATCGGACAGGCAGCCGTTCATCGTGATGGGCGAAACGCCCATTCCCTGCGATGCATCCGACCCCAGCCGCGCCTCCACGGCGCTCCTGACCTGCTGGTTGGTGAAATCGGCCGCAGCCCCGGTGCTGACCTCGACCCGGTCGTAATAATTGTCGTTCAACCAGGAGGTAATCGCCCGCACCACAATCGTCGTGCCGCTGCGTCCCTGCGCAATGGGCGTGATCCCGGCCGGGATCAGCACGTCGGTATCCGTCGGGATGTTCACCGCGACCTCCGGCCCGATGACGTCCAGCGCGACGTTCGTCATAGTCTGTCCCGGCGAAAGGCCGGCAAATCCCGATGCGATCAGCGCCGCGGTCATATAGGGCGGATAGAGCGTCTCGTTGCCGTTCGCGTCGTAGCCGTAGAAACCGGGCCATGCGATGGACACGCGATCGCTGTTGAGCTGCACGCCGAGTGCCGCCGCATCCGACAGGGACATCCCCACATCCGGCCCGACCCACGCCCGCCGCTCCCGCTGTGCGGTCTTGGACATGTACTGCACATGCGCATCCACGGCGGCCCATACCGCCGGGTTCGGCGACAGGATCGCCAGCCAGTTCACGTCCGAGGACTGCAGCATCGTCAGGGCATTCGTCCAGTCCGTCACCAGTGGCGCAGGCACCGTGACCGGCGCGGGCGACTGCCATCCGGCGGGGGCCGCAGGTCCTGTGGCCGTGGTCGCGCGCGTCGCGGTGAAAATACCGCCGCCTGCGGTGCTGTTGAGGAAATCGATCTGTGCCTGCAGGTTGGCCGTGACAGCGTATGGCGTGGATGTCAGCGCCTCCGCCGTGACAGGATCGAGAGAGTTGAGCGCCGTCTGGTTGACCGCTGTCGCGACGATCGTCGCCTCAAACCCGGAGACGGTGTTGATGGCATCCACCAACTGCGCGATGGACTGATACTGGTTCAGGTCCAGTACGGTGGTAGTGGTGCCGACGGCGAGCGTCACGCTTTCGGACGCCACGGTGATCGTAGCACCCGTTCCCGCCCCCGTGTAGGCGACCCCAAACGCACCCCGGGCAATATTGTCCTGCGTGATGGCCTGCTGCCCGGCATAGCCCACGCTGATCTCGCTGCCCTGCACGGTCCCGGCATAAACCGCGATCTGAGCGGTATTGGCGACCGTCCCATACTGGTCCGTGACCAGATTGATCGCGTCGTTCCCGGCGGTGTCCTTCAGGGTCAGCGTCCCGGCAGGAGCCGATCCCACGTTGACCGCATAGATGGTCGAGGGCGCGTCCACCTGGTCGGAGACGGAAAAACATTTCTGGACCGCCGTCAGCAGTTCTCCGCCCACAAGGACGTCCGCTGCCGCCGCCGGCGTCGCGAACGGCCCGAGCAGCGTGTTCGGCTTTCCACCAGTGGAAATCCCCATCACGCATAGGATATTGCCTGTCCCGGCCGAAACCGGGTTCATCGCCGTGTCGGAGGTGGAGGAGAAAACGCCCGGCGTGTATGTCGCCGATCCGTTGATCAGGGTGCTGTCCGCCATATCAGGCCTCCGTCTTCAGGACGTCCGCGACACGCGCGTCAAAATCCGCCACCGTTGCAAAATGCAGGTTGTTTTTCGCGCAATAGGAGCGGAAAAGCCCCGCGATCTCCTGCCCGCGCGTTCGTGCAAGCCGCGCGCAGTACATGGCGGCCGACATGCGGGGCTGCGCCGGGGATGCGCCCGCGCGCGCCGCAGGGACCGCAGTAGATTGGGCGGCTGCGCCCCCCGTGCCGGAAGCAGAGGATGCTGCCGGTTTGGCATTCGCCGTTGCACTCGATGCGGCAGTGGCGGATTGGGTGGACTCATCGGTCATCGTGTGTTTCCCGGTCAGGCATATTTCACGGTAATTGACTGGAGTTTCGGCACGATCTCGGCTGTCCAGTGCATCATCTGGAAGGAGATGACCCCTTCCGAAATGAACAGGGGGCAGTTCTTCTGCTCAAGGTCCTCGGAATCCCGCTGCGACAGCGTGGCGTTCATGAACCCCAGATCAGCGAGCAGCAGGCGATTGGCCTCGAAGATGCGCCAGATCATCTTGCGCAATGACAGCCTCTCGACCTCGTTGGGAGACCATCCGGAGACCGTGACGTTGTAATCGTAGATCTCGCCCTTCCAGACCGACACAGTCCCGTCGCCGTTGTCGGTCGGAGGGCGCACCTCGTCACCCACGAACTGGGCAAACGGCGTGCTGCTGTTGAGGTGGACGACCACCATCGGCCACGTGGCGCGGCCGTCTGACATCAGCGGAGACGACACGACCTTGATTTCCCCGGAGGGAACCTGCATCCGGGCCGCCGCCAGTTCTGCCGCTACCCCTTTGCGGAATCGCTCCAGCAGAACGGAAACGGGCTCGACTGCATCGAAATCCATGGCCTGCGCAGGCGTTGCCTGGGCCGTATCCGGCGCGCTCCACTCTGACCCGTCCCAATAATAGACGGCGTAGCTGTAGGGCGTCCCGTCAGTCAGCCCCTGCCAGTCCAGCCGGTCCGTCACTGTGCTGCACGACGCCAGCACCGTGGCGGCCTGATCGTCAGGGCCGGTCGGGGCAACCGTGCCACGCAGCAACCGCCAGTACCGTGCCCCTATAGGAGGCGAAACAATCAGGCGCACGGCAGAACCACAGGCCAGGGGAGATGCGACAATGCTCATGCCCGCATGATGCCGTCACGACATGGCGGCCAACAGTCAATCAGTCCTCGCTGTCGTCTTGCTGGTTGGATTGCATGCATGCATGCAATCTTCCCGTCTCAATACCAAGCGGGCACCATGTCAGGATGCTTCGCCGCCGACCAGGCTGGTGATGTCGGTTTCCAGCGCCTTCGACAGAATCTCCTCCATCGCAGGCTCCATCTGTTCGGAGACCGTTCTGGCAGGCCACTTTCCGGGCTGCGCGGGCCGGATCCAGCCGGTTGAGCCCTCCGACATGACGCGGAACGTCAGGTATTTCGAATGCGCGCCGCCCCCGTTACCGCCGGGCTTTCGGAAATTCACCATGCCCGCCATGCGCGCACCCAGCTTCGTCCCGCCGTGGCCGAGTTGATCAAGGGTGTCTCCGGTCAGCCGGTCACCCCATTTATATTTCCAGGCATCGACCGTCACTCGCCGCCGGGTCCGCATGTCGTATATGCCGGTGCCCGACGGACGGCTGGTATGCAGGGTGATATGCGACCGCTCCCGCTTTCCCTTCCACCAGCCATGGACCGACTTGGGCATGTTGTTGCCCATCACGGACCCGGGTGTTCCCCACCGGAAAGGAATGATCAGGTAGAGGCCATCGTGTGGATGGTACGCTAAACAACGTTTGGCATGAACAATAAAGGAACGATCAGGCGGCACGAGCCTGTTTCGACAGATTGAGCGTCTTGCGGCCCGCAGAAGCTGCGGCTTTGTCCCAGAGAAAGTCTCCGGAAAAGGCGATGTGCTCCCATCCCACCGGGGAAGTATGCGCCAGCAGGTCCTCAGGGACGGCCGCCGATGTTGAGCGCAGATGTGTGACGGCGGTTTGCAGATAGACTGTATTCCAGTAGACGATCGCCGCGATGACGAGATTGAGGCCCGACGCCCGGTATTGCTGGGCTTCATGGCTGCGGTCGATGATCCGTCCCTGGCGGAAGGTATGGATTGCCTGGGTCAGCACATGCCGCTGCTCGCTGTTGTTGAGCCCTGCCTGACATCTCTGCCGCAGATCAGGGGTTTCGAGCCAGTCGAGCATGAACAGAGTGCGCTCGATCTTGCCGATTTCCTGGAGTGCGACGTCGAGCCGATTCTGGCGCTCATAGGCAGCAAGCTTGCGCAACATCCTGGAGGGCGCGACATGCCCGGCCTTGATTGATCCGACAAGCCGCAGCACGTCCTCCCATTGTTCCCGAATGATGTCGGTGCGGATGGTTTTGCCAAGCAGCGGGCTGATGGAGGGATAGGAACTGGCCGGTGCGATGGACGCCAGGCGTCTATCCGGAAAGTCGCGCAGGCGCGGGCAAAAGCGAAAACCCAACAGGGCGCAGAGCGCGAAGACATGGTCGGTGGCACCACCCGTGTCGGTATAATGCTCGGAGATTTTAAGCCCGGTTCCATGACTGGTCAGGCCGTCGAGCACGTATGGCGCTTCGTGTGTCGCAGCCGAGATGACCTTCACATGGTATGGGGCACGCTGATCAGACACATGCGTGTAAAAGCTGAACCCATGGTCAACGCCGTACCGGGCATTGACGTCTCCGCCCGAGGCACCGCGCTTGGCGCCGCGAAAGAACTGCCCATCAGAGCTCGAACTCGAACCGTCCCCCCAGCTCCGGGAAAATGGCAGACGATGATGAGAGTTGATGAGGACGGCCAGCGCCTTGCGATAATTTTCGTCGCGGACATAAGCGTCGTGGGTCCAGAAGAGCTGATCACGGGTAACGCCGTGACTCGCGGCAGCCATGCGTGATAGCCCCAGATTGGTAGCGTCCGCCAGAATGGCCGCGAGTAACGCATTCTCGTTGGGACAGGCTTCGCCCGTGCGCAGATTGGTAAAGGCGCTGAGGAAACCGGTAGCCTGCGCCACCTCGTGCAGCAGCTCCGTGATGCGGATTGGCGGCATCAGGGCGTTGAGCTGTTGCGCCAGGTTTTCCGCTTGCGGCGGCGTTGTCGCGCGTATCGGCGATATCTGGAGGTGCCCGTCACGAAAGCGCACCCCCTGCAAGGCGTCGCGTTTCAGGCTTTGCGCGAACTTCTTCAGGCGTTTATCCAATTCGCGAGCGCGCTGATCCAGCCATTCATTTGCCGACAGGGGCAGGTCAAGTTCGGCAATGAACGGTTTTGCCTGCTCCCTACTGAGCATGTAGCTGTCGAAGCGACGATAATTGGCCGACCGCTCGATCCACACATCGCCGGAACGCAGCTTGTTGCGCAAATGCGCGAGCGTCGCGATTTCCCACAGACGCCGGTTGGGCTTGTCATCCTGATCGATAACGATCTTCTGCCATTCCTTGCGAAACGGCATCGGTGCGTCGCCAGGTAAATCGCGTTTGCCTGCTCTGTTGAGATTCCGCAACAACGTGATCGCAGCCAGGGTCTTGGCGCCTCCTCTTCCTGCCTGGAATTCCAGCGTTTCCAGCAGATCGGGCGCGAATTTTCGAAGGGTAATATAACGCTCCGCAGCGGCTGTCAGAGGATCGAGGTCGGCAGTCCTGGCGATCGCCCCAACCTCTGACCTTGCTTTCAACAGGGTCGCCCATCCGACCGTGGCATCCAGAGTTTCCATAGGATCTCTGCCGTCGCTGGCCGCCTCGGCCAAGGCATCGATGGTCGCCTGAAACAGGCGCATCAGGCGTGCGACGTTCTTCGATGTTGCCGAAAAGCTGCGGGCCTTTGTGTTCCGTGCCCGGGTAAAGATGCTGCCGACCAGCTTGTCAGCCATGTCCAGGGCGCTGTCCGTCAGACGTTCCTCGGCATCGATCAGGAAAGCGACGAGCGTGGCGTAACGGCGTGATGGCGTGTAGCGCTCGATCATCGAGGCCGGAGATATCCGGCCTTCCCGGACGTATTGGTGAAAGCGGTCGATGTGAATGCGCTTGGCGACGACGGGATCAATCCCGATCTGTCGAACCTGTTTCAACAATTCCAGAATGCGCTTGATGTGATCCGGCTTGACGGCAACCGGTATGGTCTTGAGCGAGGCAAGTTGGCTGATGCTCCCTTCAGGCGTTGTGGCGAAAAGCCGATCCAGCGCCGTGACCTGATCGCCTGTGAGGCCCTGCGTTAACGCCTGCGCGGTCTTCCGTCGGGCCCGCGCCCGTCCCGCAATGCTGGCGCGTTCGATGGTTGAAATCGAAGGGAGTGCGATTTTGGCATGGCGTAGCGCGTCCATCACGGCCCGGACGATTACGATGCCGCTGTCCGTGGCCCAGGCTGCGTTTGCCGCAGCCTCGATCATGAACGGGATATCGACTCTCTGGGGCGCGCGCAGGCCAAGGATCGTCATCAGATCGCGGGCATGATCGGTCATCGTCTGCTCCCGCGCGGCGTAATCGGCGAGGTCGCTGCCGGAAAGCTCAAGTTGGTCTGCCACGAAGGCGACCAACGCGGATGGCGTCGATCCGACGTCCTGCACAAACTGAGCCAGTGTTGTTCCCGGGTGCCTGAGTAACGCCAGTTGCACGGCAACGCCCATCTGGGTGCGTCGCCTGCGCCGGGAACCGATGATATCCAGATCCGATGGCTCGAAAGTGTAAAGGCGGACCAGACTGTCCCGGTCTGTCGGGATGGCGAGCATCTGATCCCGTTCCTGGGCTGTCAGCAGGTGATGTTTGAGCCTGGTCACGCTGTCATTCCGTCCACAAAAGGTCAGTCTCGGCTATGGACAGCGGAGAGTAAAGAGACGCATTATGTGGACGGATATTGTCGATCCGGAATGGTCATTCACTCAGTGTCCACAGAACGGTCGTTTGGGAGACGGCGCCATGGGCGGCATTCTGGGATACGCGCGTGTCAGTACCGGTGATCAGGATGTGGCCGGGCAGCGTATGCGATTGGAAGAAGCCGGTACGATCCGTGTGTTCACCGATGTGATGTCGGGCAAGAGCATGGAGCGACCAGGACTGGACGAGCTGCTGGAATACGCACGCAAGGGCGATACGCTTGCGGTTGTGCGGCTCGACCGCCTCGGTCGTTCACTGGGAGAGTTGCTGACAACGGTGACCATGCTCCGCTCACGCGGAATAGCGTTGCTCAGCCTGGAGGAGAAAATCGACACTTCCTCCGCAGCCGGAGAGCTGATCTTCCACGTCTTCGGCGCCATTGCGCATTTTGAGCGGCGACTGATCTCAGAACGTACACGCGACGGGATTGCGGCGGCGAGGGCAAAGGGCAGGTTGCCGGGGCGGCAGCCGCTCGACAGCGACAAGGTAAGCGCGGCGCTGAAACTTATCGCGGCGAGCGTGTCGCCGGCTGAAGCGGCGCGTCAGCTCGGGATCGGGCGATCGACCGTCTATCGCGAGATGAAGCGACTTGGCGTCGCGCGGCCGACACCATCGGCTGTATCATGACAACAGACGATCAAGTGGTTCTCAGCGCGCGAGAGAAAGAAGCGCTGCGTCTGCTTCTGGTCGGCCATGACGCAAAATCCATTGCCAATACGCTTGGTCTGTCGGTGCACACAATAAATGACCGCCTACGCGATGCACGGCGCAAGCTGGGCGTTTCGAGCAGCCGTGAAGCTGCCCGACGTCTCGCCGAGATGGATGGGGGCACCCCCAATTTTGTCGGCCCCAAGGAAATTGGGGGTGTCGAAGCAGCTTCTTCGGTGGATAGGGCCAAAGAGCCAGAATTGCCGCGATCATCGGGGCATCGCCTGGCGTGGCTTACCGGAGGAATGCTTATCATGTCTCTTATCATTGCGGCCGCAGCGCTTTTGACCATCAGCGGGCAGGACGACGCCCGGGTTTCCGCCCAGAATATTTCGACAAGCATTGCCCGTCCTGCCGAAACAAAGGCATCGGCGGATGCCCGCAAATGGGTCGAATTGCTTGATGAAGGGCAGTGGGATGCAAGCTGGCAAGCCGCAGGCACACTGTTCAAGGCAAAGATCACCTCGGCGCAGTGGGCCACTACGATCCAGTCTGTACGACAACCGTTGGGACGCCCGTCATCACGCACCTTCCAAAGCGTGATGCAGACAAAAACGCTGCCGGGCACGCCGGCGGGTGACTATCAGATCATTCAGTTCCAGACGCGTTTCGCTAACAAACCCAACGCGGTTGAAACCGTCGTACTTTCTCGTGAACAGCCATATTGGCGCGTTAGCGGATATTTCATCCGCTAACTTCCGTGCTGCTTGCCGTTGTTCAACAAAGAAACAGCGACTTGCCCTCAGACAAGATCACGCTACCCAGACGTTCTTCTACTGTTCATGCTAAACGTTGTTTAGCGTACTTTCCACACGATGGCCTCAGGTACCGGCGGCCGGCCTTTGAGACGCGGACCTTGATCGAACTGTCCAGCATCTTCTTCATGTCATATTCGGGACAGCCTTCCTCAA